>JBGSPT010000384.1:0-14741 GCA_041738475.1 Treponematales bacterium | reverse complement strand
GATCGCTGGCCGCTCCGGGCTGTCTGTCCTACGAGCCGGACCCCCGGGGACCGGCGTCCGTCCGGGCCGCCGTGGCGGCTTGGTACGCCTCCGGGGGTCCGGCCGTCGATCCCGGGGACATCTTCCTGGCGGCCAGCACCTCCGAAGCCTACGGCTGGCTTTTCAAGCTCCTGGCGGATCCCGGGGACTCGGTGCTGGTTCCCAAGCCGGGATATCCTCTGTTTGAATACCTTGCGGGCCTCGAGGGAGTGGAAGCGGTTCCGTATCCCCTGGAGTACGGCCATCACCGGGGCTGGCGGATCGACCTGGACGCTTTGGAGTCGGCCTTGATAAAGAGACGGACGAAGGCCCTGGTCCTTATTCACCCCAACAATCCCACGGGCTCCTATGTCCGCCCGGAGGAACGATCCCGTATCCTCGAGCTCTGCCGGGCTTGCCGAGTTCCGGTCATCGCGGACGAGGTCTTCCTGCCGTACCCCCTGGAGGATCCGGCGGAGCCGACCTTCGCGGGGGAAGCGGAGCTCCCCTGTTTCGTGCTGAACGGACTTTCCAAGCTCCTCGGGCTTCCCCAGATGAAGCTGGGCTGGATGGTCTTGGCCGGCCCTCCCCGGTACAGGGCGGACGCGGCCGCCCGCCTGGAAATCATCGCGGACGCCTACCTGTCAACGGGGGCTCCCATCCTGAACGCAGCCCCGGACCTCCTTCCCCTGGCGGCCGGCTTTACCCGGGAGCTCCGGGGCCGTCTGGCCGAGAACCTCGGCCTGCTCCGGGGCCTGCTGGAAGGGGAGGGCAGTCCCTACCGGGTGCTCCGCTGTTCCGCGGGCTGGACCGCGGTCCTGCAGGTTCCCAGGGTCCTGCCGGAGGAGGATCTCGCCCTGGGGCTCCTGCGGGAGGAGGGGATCTTCGTCCATCCCGGGTATTTCTTCGACTTCCCCGGGGAGGCCTTCCTGGCGGTAAGCCTCCTGCCGAGGCCGGAGGATTTCCGGGAAGGGGTGGAACGGCTCCGGGCTTTCCTGGACAGGCTCCTGGAATAGGGCGGACGCCGTCCCCCGGACCCGGGCCGGACGCTTGCCCGGCCGGCCCGGGGTCGGTACTATACGTCCAGGGGACGGACCCGCAGACATGCCCGCGCCGACGTCCCCGGGGAGGTTCCATGACAGCGGCGATCATCGACGGAAAGGCCCTTGCGGCGGATATCCGGGAGGGCGTGAAACATCGCGCCGCCGCCCTGGCGGTCCGGGGTGTGGTCCCCGGATTGGCCGTGATCCTGGTCGGGGAGGATCCCGCCAGCGTCTCCTATGTCACCTCCAAGGAAAAGGCCTGCGAGGAGGCGGGGATGCGGAGCTTCGAGCGCCGCCTGCCGGCCTCGACCCCGCAGTCGGAGCTCGTCTCCCTGGTGGAGGCCTTCAACCGGGATCCCGCGGTACACGGCATCCTGGTCCAGCTGCCCCTCCCGGATCACATCGACGAGGACGCCGTCATCGCCGCCATCTCCCCGGACAAGGACGTGGACGGCTTCACCCCCGTCAACGTCGGCAGGATGATCCTGGGACAGCCCTGCTTCCTGCCCTGCACCCCCCACGGGATCCTCAAGCTGGTGGAGCGGGCGGGAGTTCCCACGAAGGGAGCCCATGTGGTCATCGTGGGGCGGTCCAACATCGTGGGCAAACCCCTGGCCAACCTCTTCGTCCGCAAGGAGTACAATTCCACGGTGACCGTCTGCCATACCGGCACGAGGGACCTGGCGGAGCATACGCGCAGGGCGGACATCCTGATCGCCTGCGCGGGCCGGCCCAGGCTGATCTCGGGGGACATGATCAAGCCCGGAGCCTGCGTCATCGACGTGGGGGTCAACCGGGTGGAGGATCCCTCGGCGGCCAAGGGTTACCGCCTCGTAGGGGACGTGGATTTCCAGTCCGCCCTGCCGGTCGCGGGCTCCATCACCCCCGTGCCCGGGGGCGTCGGGCCCATGACCATCGCCATGCTCCTGTCCAACACCGTGGAATCCGCCGAACGGACCGCCGGGGCATGATCGACATCCAGTCCATGCGGGACGAGCGCCGCATCCCCATCCAGAAGGTCGGCGTCAAGGGTCTCCGATATCCCATCATGCTCCGGGACAAGGAACACGGCACCCAGTGGACCACCGCGGTCGCCAATCTCTACGCGGACCTTCCCCACGACTTCAAGGGCACCCACATGAGCCGCTTCATCGAGGTCTTCAACGCCCACCGGGAGGACCTTTCCATGCCGAGGTTCCTGGGGATGCTGGGGGAGATCCGCCAGGCCCTGGACGCGGAAACCGCATACTCGGACATCCACTTTCCCTACTTCATCGAGAAGGCGGCCCCGGTCTCGGGCGCTAAAAGCGTGATGAGCTACGACTGCGTCTATTCCGGACGGGTCTCCGACCAGGTCCGCCAGTTCCGGGTCTCCGTTTCCGTGCCCGTGCAGACCGTGTGCCCCTGCTCCAAGGCCATAAGCGCCCACGGGGCCCACAACCAGCGCGGAATCGTCACCGCGACCGTGGAGGTGGGTCCCTTTTTCTGGATCGAGGACCTCGTGGCGGTCATAGAGTCCGCCGCGTCCTGCGACGTATACACTCTCCTCAAGCGGGACGACGAGAAATACGTCACCGAGAAGGCCTTCGACAATCCCCGCTTCGTGGAGGATGTCGTACGGGACGCCCTTCGGGGCATCTCCGGCATGGGTATCTTCAAGAGCTTTTCCGTGGAAGCGGAGAACTTCGAGAGCATCCACAACCACAGCGCGTACGCGTATGTGGAATACGGTAAGCAGTGAAGGGTGGTCGGTAAACGGACGTAGTTCGCGCTGACGGAATCATCAGACGCCAAGGCGGGAAACGGCGGCCGTCCCTTTGCCTCATTTCCGTCCACCGTCCTCCGTCCACTGACCACCGTCCACCTCAAGGAGCTTCCCATGCCTTTCAACCACGTTTCCCGCATCGACGACCTCGTGACCGTACGACACGCGATCGTGTCGGTCTACGACAAGAGCGGCCTTGCGGAATTGGCGCGGGGACTGGTCGAGGCCTGCCACGGGATCCGCATCTATTCCACCGGAGGCACCCTGTCGGCCCTCAGGACCATCCTCGGTCCCGGGGCCGAGGCCGTTCTCGTTCCCATGGAGGACTACACCGGCCAGCCCGAGATGAAGGGCGGCCTGGTCAAGACCCTGGATTGGCGGATCTACCTGGGCCTCCTCTCGGAGTCCTACGATCCGGACCACGAAGCGGACCGTTCTCGGACGGGCGCCGTCGCCTTCGATCTGGTGGTGGGCAATCTCTACCCCTTCGGGTCCGTTTCCAAGGAGCCCGGCCCCTTCGAGACGGCGCGCCAGAACATCGACATCGGCGGCCCCTGCATGCTCCGGGCGGCGGCGAAGAACTTCCTGCGGGTAGCCGGGGTCTGCGATCCCGGAGACTACGCCGCAGTTCTCGGCGAGCTCCGCGACACGGGCGGGAGCCTCGGCCTGGCCACCCGGGCGCGGCTGGCCCGCAAGGTCTTCGAGACCACCTCCCGGTACGACGAGTCCATAGCGGCATATCTCGGCACCGCGTCGGCCGCCGCCCTTCGTTCGGCGTACGAAGTGATCGGCGGGATTCCTCCGGCCTGATCCCTGTCACCTGTTCACTATTCACTATTTACCTATTCTCCCACTATACTCCGCCCATGACCACCAAACGCCTCTCCGACGCCTATCGAGAGATCCTCCGGGATCCCTTCCCGTCCCGCATGGAGATCTCCTTCTACGACGATGCCGGCGCCCGCACGTCCTTGGCATTCGAGAAGGTGGAGTGGACCGTGGACGGGGAACGCCGGGGACTTCGCTACGGGGACAATCCCGACCAGGGAGCGGCCTTGTACCGCCCCGTGGGAGCCAACCTCGCCCTGGCGGGAGCCGAGGAGATCCGTCCAGACGGGGCCCTGATCTGCTCCGCGGAACTCCTGCAGTTCGGCAAGCACCCCGGAAAAACCAACCTCACCGACGTGGACTCCGCCCTGGCCATCCTGCGGTACCTGACGGAAAAACCCGCCTGCGCGGTGATGAAACACAACAATCCTTCCGGCGCCGCCCAGGCGGATTCGGCGGAGGAGGCGTACCGTAGGGCCTACGAGGCCGACCGCTTGGCGGCCTTCGGGGGAGCCGTAGTCCTGAACCGCCCCGTGGATCCCCGGACCGCCCGGGCGATCGCGGATTCATACTGCGAGGTCGTGGCCGCCCCGGACTTCGAATCCGGAGCCTTCGAGCTCCTGGCGGCCCGAAAGAACCTGCGCATCCTCCGGATGCCCGGGATCGACCGCCTGGCCCGCTACGCCCCGGCGAGGAACCTCGACTTCAGGACCCTCCTGGACGGCGGCTGCGTGGTCCAGCTTTCCTTCGTCTCCCGGCTCCGTTCCGCCGCGGATCTTTTGCCCGCGGAATGCGAGCACAAGGGAAGGACCTATGCCGTGACCCGCCGGCCCACGGAAAGGGAGATCTCGGACATGCTGTTCGGCTGGGCCGTGGAGACCGGCGTAACCAGCAACTCCGTCATCTACGTAAAGGACGGCGTGACCGTCGGGATCGGTACGGGGGAGCAGGACAGGGTCGGGGTGGCCGAGATAGCCCGGGACAAGGCCTGCCGGAAGATGGAAGACCTCCTGGCCTGGCGGAGGACCGGCAAGCCCTGGAACGAACTGGCCGACGAATCGGTTCGGGAGGACATCCGCCGGGAGGTCCGGGCGGCCCGTGGGGGGCTGGCCGGCTCGGTCATGGTTTCCGACGCGTTCTTCCCGTTCCGGGACGGCATCGAGGTGGGACTTCGGGAAGGCGTATCCGCGGTCCTCCAGCCCGGGGGATCCCTCCGGGATTTCGAAAGCGTCGAGGCCTGCAACGAGTACGGGGCGGCCATGATGTTCACGGGCCAACGCTGCTTCCGACATTGAACCGGACGCTTTCCGGTACAGCCGAAGGGAATTCGTCCTGAAGACGGCCTCGAGCCGACCCTGAGTCTTTACCCCGGAAGGCCGTTTCGATATCTTAATCGTATATCGAGCCGTAGGATGAACAGGTCCGCCACGCCGTCGGGGTGGCGGATCCGGCCCTCCGGCAGCGAAGGAGGTAGCAATGAGCGATTATTACCCTGCGGATCCCACGGAGCTTCGGAGGCAGGGCACCCGGGGGGTCATCTCCACGGGAGCGGGCCTAGGCTTGTGGGTCGTGAACGGACTTCTGCGCATCCCGTTCCTGGGGGTCGCCCTGGGCGGCGTTCTCGTGGTCTTCGGGATTCTGGGGCTTGTGGGCAGGAATCGAACCGACAGGACCACGGGGGTGGTCCTCATGGCCGCGGGCGGGGCGGGACTGGCATCCCTGGTGCTTCCGGGGCTAAGCTCCTTCCTCTTCGGGATCGGCGGGCTTGCCTTGGTGGGCTTCGGCCTCTTCAACCTTTTCAAGTTCCTGAGGGGGCTAAAGTCGCGTTCCTGACGATACCCCCGTTCCGGCGCCGCAGGGAAGATTCATCCAGATGAAGTACTACATAGAAACCTACGGCTGCCAGATGAACAAGGCCGAGTCCTCGGCCCTGGAGAACCTGTTCCGCGAACGGGGCTGGACTCCTGGTGCCGAGGACGACTCGGACCTGGTCCTCATCAACACCTGTTCCGTCCGCATCACCGCCGAAGACCGCGCCTGGGGCAGGATTGCCCACCACGCGGCCCGGAAGCGGGCTCGATCCTTCACCCTGGTCGTCACGGGCTGCATGGCGGAACGCCTCCGGGACGAGATGAAGGCCGCCCAGCCGGCCATCGACTATGTCATCGGAAACTTCCAGAAGCAGGCCTTCTCGGACCTGGTCGACGCGCTCGGGTCGGGGGCGAGGTTGGAATACGTGCCCGAGACTCCCGTCTTCGCCTTCGCCCGGGACCACGGAGCCCCCGGAGACTTCCGGGCCTTCGTGCCGATTATGCACGGCTGCGACAATTTCTGCAGTTACTGTATCGTCCCCTATGTACGGGGCAGGGAGGTTTCCCGCCCGCCCCGGGAGATCCTGGCGGAGATAGACCGCCTGGAGGACTCCGGGATACGGGAGATCACGCTGTTGGGCCAGAACGTCAATTCCTACCGATGGAAGGAAGGGGAGGGCTCGGCCGTCGATTTTCCGGGCCTGCTCCGGAGCATTTCCGACCGCCTCTCGGAGCGCGGCCGCGGGGGGATCCGCTGGATACGGTTCCTCTCGAGCCATCCCAAGGACCTTTCCGACGATGCCCTGGACGCCATGGCGGCGGATGAGCGCTATTGCCGCCATATCCACCTCTGCCTCCAGCACGGGTCGGATCGGATCCTGGCGGACATGAACCGCAGGTACACCTCGGGATCCTACCTGGCCCTCGTGGACCGGATCCGATCCCGGATGCCCGACATCACCCTCTCCACGGACATCCTCATCGGGTTCCCGGGAGAGGAGGAGGAGGACCTCGAGGCGACCCTCGAGGTCATGCGGAAGGTGGGATACTCCTACTCCTTCATGTACCACTTCAATCCCCGGGAAGGCACCCCCGCGGCGGGTATGGAAAACCGGGTCCCCGATCGGGTGAAAAAGGCCCGCCTGGCCCGGGTCATCGCCCTGCAGAAGGAGCTCACCCGGTCCCGGATGGAAGACCTCCTGGGTTCCGAGGCGGAAGTCCTGGTGGAATCCGTATCCCGGAAACGCAGGACCGAGCTCCTCGGGCGGACCGCGGGGGACATGATGGTCGTATTCCCGGGAGACCCTGAAAAGGTGGGCACCTTTGCCCGAGTTCTGTTAGAATCAATCCAGGGGAATACGTTCCGTGCCAAGGAGGTACCCTAATGCCCTTTCGGCTCTTTTTCCTGGCCCTGGTCATCGTACTGCTCGTGGTCTTCATCGGATTCAACATCGAGAATCGTTGCAACGTCTCCTTCGTCTTCCACACCTTGGAGGATGTCCCGGTGGTGGTCACCATCCTCTCCGCCTTTGCCCTGGGGCTCGTAGCGGGTCTTCCCTTCGCCCTTCGCCGACGGAACCGCGTCAGCACGCCCAAGGCGCCCAGGGGCCGCAGAGCCAAGGCCGTCCCCGGCGGGGATGCTCCCCGGGACGAGAGATTCCCGGAAGGCGGCGCGGGAACCCCGTGATCCCTTCCGCCGTCCATAGCGGCGTCCCAAAGCCGGAAAACCTCCGCCGACGGCGGGGTTTCCGGGCAGCGGTTTCGATGTGGGCGATCGCGGCTCTATCGATGACCCTTCATCCGGCCGTCCCCTTGGGGGCTCAGGCTTCCGGAGGACTGCGTGCGGAGCTGGCGGGGCAGACGGCCCTGCCGGACTTCGCTGCGCGTCTGGCCGCCGCAGCGGACAGGGCCGCAGGGGTATCGGAACTCCTGTCGTTGCTGGAGGAATTCGTCCCGAAGGTCCAGGACGGGCCCGGACGCCGGAGCCTGCTCCTGAGGTGGGCCGCGGTCCTGGAGTTGACGGGCCGCTGGGAGGAAGCGGCGGTCCGTTACGAGGAGGCGGCCTTCGCCGCGCCAGTACAGAGGGATACGGACAGCCTCCTCGAAGCGGCCCGGGCATGGCTCGCCGCGGGGGAGACGGAAAAAGCCCTGTCCATCCTCCGAATCTTGGGGGTCGCCTCCACGGACGCCGAGGTCCGGACCCGATCCTTGATCCTGGAGGGCTGGGCCCGGCTGATCGAGGGATCCGCCGCGGAAGCCAGGAGCCTGGCCGCCCGGGCCGCCTCGGCGCCTCCGGACCGGGAGTCCCTGCTGTCCGCCCTGACCCTCCTTTGGGCCGCCTCGGAGGGCAGGTCCCGGGAGGAAGCGGGATCCCGGATACGGAAGGAATTTCCCGGCACTCCCGAGGCGGCTATGGCCGGGAACGGACCCGTCCCCCCCGCGGCACACTGGCTCCTTACCCCTGCGGCGGGGGGGGCCAAGCCTCCGGACGCGCCGCAGTCCGGAACGGTAGTCGCTGCCGCCCCGTCCCCTCCGGGACCCCGCTCGCCGCCTGCCGAGGCCGTCCAGAGGCCGGCGGGCGGACCGCCCGAATCGTCCCGGGTTAAGGTTTTCCAGGCAGGAGCCTTTTCCGACGAGTCGAACGCCGCCCTCCTGGTACAGGAGCTTTCCGGAAAAGGCTTCGAGGTCGTGGTGGAACGGCGGGAACGGGGCGGCAAGCCGCTTTGGGTGGTCCTGGTGCCCCCGGGACCGGATTCCCAGGCGACCCTTCTGCGGCTCAAGGACTCCGGCTACGAGGCGTATCCGATCTTTTAGCCCCGGGTTCAGAAGGTTGTTGCGTGCTCCATGCCTTTGAAAACCCTGTCAGGGTTTCGGAAGGGCTTCGAAGACCAGGGGAGAACCCTCCACGAACTCTATACCGTCGATGGCCACCCGTACGGGAGTGAGGTTCAGGATCTCCAGGGCCTGGCCGTTCTCACTGCGCTGGGAACGATCCAGACGATAGGATACGCGTTTCCCGACGATTCCAGTTTCGGTGAGGTACTTCATCTCCAGGATCTCCGCTCCCTTGAGGGTGAACACGGAAAAACCTCCGGCCTCCGAGCGGCCGTCCCGGGTCAGGATGAAGCGGGGTTCCTCGAAGGTAAGGACGGATCCGTCCAGGCCCCGGTACTTCCCGGCCAGGGCGGCCCGGCCGGGACGGGTCACGGGGTTTTCCTTCCTGAACGTGGAAGCCATCTCGGAATTCATCTTCCTGTACGTACCATTCCACTGCTCCGTGACGTCCGCCTTCAGCCGGATGTCCTGAAAGATCCGCAGGGAGATGGTCTCATGTCCCGTGAGTTCCACGTCGATCAGCCGGCGCAGGGTCTTGACCGCGGAACTCCGGCTACCTATGAAGATCCCGTAGCGGGTGGAATGGCTGTCCTCCCACAAGTAAGGTTCCATCACGTTTTCCCGGAAGAAGGAAAGCGTCTTCTCCCGGGTGTCGAAAATCACGAACTGGGACCCGGGAGACCGGGGATCCGCGGAGGCCCGGTACCAGATGCCCTCCAGATAGCGCTGGAAGGTTTCCACGGTGCCGTCCAGGATCCTCGTGACCAGCTGACGCTCTATCTGGGCGCCCGGGATCCGCTCGACCAGGACCCGTTCGTATGCCTTGCGGGTGAAGTTCCACTCCCAGGTTTCCCGGATCTGGTCCAGGTAATTCTCCGACTCCTGATCCCGGTGGTAGACCGTAACCGGCCAGGTTTCGGCGTTCGTCTGGCCGAGCTTGTAGCTCTCGGGCCGCTCGGTTTCCTCGATGGTGACCGAATCGCCGGAGACTTCGCAGATCTTGGTATAAAAGAGGGGGGACCGGTTCTCCCGAGTTGGAGGCGTCCTCCAGAATATCGAAACCCCCTGCTCGCCCCGGTCGTTCATGCCCACGGCTATAATGTTGGGGATATGGTCCCCGACTACGTCCTTCACGAGGATCTGGAGGGTTTGAACTTTCGTGACCGCGGTGGATCCCTCCCAGGCCCGCACCCAGACCCTGTTGGCGGGAAGGTAATCCGCGACGATGAGCCGCAGGAACCCCGAGGGATCATCGGTTCGACGGATGACTAAAACCTGTTCGTCCTCCAGGTCGGAATCGAGGTTAAAGGAGTACACGTCCAGGAGGATCTCGTTTGAGGCGGTGGGAATTTCGCTGGCCGTCCGTGCGCGGTCTTCCACCGTTCGATCCGCCCCCCCGCCCTCGGAGCGGGGCTCCGCGGCGACGCTGCGAGCCAGCATCGGCGTTTCGTCCCCCTGGGAGCGAACGCCTTGGGCGTCGACAGCCAGGTAGACAATATATGCCGCAGCGGCGATCGAACAGAGAAGGAAGAGTATCTGGGTGGCCCGTTTCATCCGGCCTTCGGTTTTCTAGGGAAGAGCATCCTGGAGCTTGTCTAGCACGGATTTCCGGGCCTGTTCAAGGGGAAGGGCGCACTTGAATCCCGCTGCCGTACGGTGACCGCCTCCCCCGAAGCCTTGGGCTATGTGGGCCACGTTTACGGCCCCCTTGGACCGGAGGGAGCACCGAAGGACCCCGGACTTGTTTTCCTTGAAGAATACGGAAACCAGGACGGTCTCGCTTCGAAGGGGAACGTTAATCAGATCCTCGGAATCCTCGTAGACCGCCCCGGATTCATCCAAGTGGGAAGCTCGCATGTCCTGGACGGCGATGCGGTTGTCCGCGTGGAGCTCCAGGGTGGACAGGACAAGCTTGCGCAGGATCAGGGACGCGACCGATGAGCTTTCGTACAGCAGGTTGTGCACCGAGTAGGGCTTGACCCCCGCACGGACCAGCTCGAGCGCGCAGGCGAAGGTCCTTTCCCCGGTTTTTGGGTATCCGAAGGATCCGGTGTCGTAGACAATGCCCGTGAACAGGGCGACCGCCATATCCGGATCCAGGGGTACGCCGAGGCGCCGGATCAGTTCGAAGGTTATTTCGCAGGTGGAGGACGCGTCGGAGTCCAGGAAATGGCCCGAAGCGTCCAATCCCCGGGACTCGTGATGGTCGATGAGAACATGTCCCCGGACTCCTTCAAGGAGCAAGTCGGCGATGCGGCCGGCATAATGGGCGTCGTTGGTATCCAGGATCAGAAGGAGGCTGGCGGCCGGATCGAAACCCGCCTCCTGGGGGGTTTCGACCACCTGGAAGACCCCCCGTTCGTCCAGGAACCGATATTTAGGAGACACCGGCTCGGAGAGCAAGGCCCCGGCCTTCTTGCCCAGCTTCACCAGGGCTCGACAGAGGGCGTACATCGCGCCAAGTCCGTCTCCGTCCGGGGATTCGTGGGACGTCAGGATGTAGGAATCTCCCGTTCGGAGCAAGGAGGCCAGGTCGTCGAGGTTCATTCCTCGAGGCCCTCCGGTTTCTTTTCAGGATCCTTTTTGCCCGCCCGTGCCCGGACCAGGAGCACCAGAACGGCCAGGGCTGCGACCCCCGCACCCATCGAGGCCAGGAGCCAGGGGAATCCGCCCCCCGCGGTGTCCGTACCGGAACCTGCGGCCGTACCGGCCGCTCCGGACCCCGGGCCCGATCCGGAGGCTTGAGCCGAGGAGCCCGGCCCCGATCCGGGTCCGCCGGATCCTTCGCCCTGAGAACCGGGAAGGGCCCTGTCGGTCCGCTCCGGAGGATTCCTGAGGAAGGACGCCAGGGATTCCGCGGTCGCGGCTATGCGGTCATCCAACCCAAGCCCGATAGTTATAGCCCGGAAGGGGCCGAAATCACGGCGATTGACGTAGGTCAGGTATCGGTGGGCGATCGTGTAGTTTCCGGATTGATACTTGGAATCCGGGGGGGCTTCCTGCCGTTCATCCGTGAGCAGCAGAATGTATTTCAGGCGGTCCGGGGCGTCCAGTTCGGTGAGAACGGGATCCAGGAAGTCCAGGGCGCGTCCGATGTCCGTATACCGTCCGTCCGGGCTCAGCTTATGGAGGGAGCGGATAAGGGCCGCCTTGTCCGCTTCCGCCCCGATACGCCCCTGCCAGACCCGCTCGACCTTGCCGTAAAAGGCGAGGAGGGTCACGGAATCCCCGGGTACCACCAGGGGGCCGATGACGTCTCCGGCGAGGTAGCGCTTTACCTCCTCCAGGACCGGCTTCATCGACAGGGACCGGTCCACGAGGAATACGAAATCCACCGGAAGGGTGCGTTCGTCCCCCGGGAATGCGGCCGCAGCGGCGAAGATTGCGAGAAACAGGGCCAGGCGACATCGTTTCATTGGATCGTCCAATCGTAGGGCTTGTATAAATGCTCCTATCAGCATCCGAGATACCCGGTGAAAAAGCAAGATCTGCCGGAAAAAATGGTTGGATTCTTGTTCTCCGGCGGTCGGGTATGATTCTACCATATAAATTCGACGGGGATGGACACTTTTTTCCCCGTCCCGCTTTACATTTTTCCATCATCGGCTACTATGTTGTAAGAACGGTATTCACCGCCAAAAGGAGATAGACATGGGTGCCATAGATCTGCCGAAAAGCCCGAACGTGTTCCATCCCGAAAAGCCCAGCGCCGTCGGATCCAGGAACTCCCTGGCCCAGGAAGGCCGGGATCAGCAGAAGGAAGTCAACCAGCTGCTCGAGGAAGAGACCAACAAGGTCATGCACCATATCCGCGCCCGGCTTCCCAAGGAAGTCCTGGAGCGCCTGGACGTGATGGGCGGGGTGAAGGAGAAGCTGTACAACTACTTCAACCAGAACTACCAGAACATGTTCAACCGCTACATCGTCACCACGGAAGACGAAATGGTGAAGAAGGTCCGGAACTTCATCGACAAGGAAGAGATGAAGTCCCTTGCCCGCTACACTCCCAAGGAGATTGCGGAGCTTCTGGACCAGGTGGGCGGCGCGGACAAGTTCAACACCGGCGAGGTTGAGAAGTCCATCGTCAACATGTACGGCCACCTCCAGGGTCATATCCAGCGCGGCGTGAACGAGCTGGAGAACCTGACCAACTCCCTGCTGCGCCAGAAAACCGACGTCGGCGCCTTCATCCGCGGCGAGAACGCCTATTCCGTGGTGAAGTGCTCCTTCAAGGACAACATCTACAAGCCCAAGACCGTAGCGGACGTCAAGCTTTCCGTCAACATCCTGGACTCCGAGCTCATCTCCCCGATCTTCCACTACCAGGTCACCGTCGAGTACCTCATCAAGGACCTGATCGCCAAGCATATCCTGGACCAGATCGACAAGGAGATCGACAAGCTCAAGGACGAGCTCGTCGAGGAAGGCAAGGAAGAGATCACCGACACCGAGATCATCTTCGAGAAGATGAAGAAGGTGAAGGAATACACCGACGACGACGTCGAGAATCCCAAGTCCAAGCGCTATACGATCATCGCCAAGGACCTCATGGACCGGATCAACAACCTCCGGGCGGAGATCGATCCCACCACCTTCGACCAGCTCAACATCCGCGAGAACCTCAAGAAGATCGTGGATATCGAGAACATCCGGAACCGCGGCTTCAACACTGCAGTCAACTCCCTGACCTCCATCCTGGACACCTCCAAGATGGGCTACCAGTACATTGAGAACCTCAAGAACGCCCGAGAGCTCATCATTCGGGAATACGAGGACACCGATGCGGCCCACCTCCCCGACGAGCGCTACAAGATCCGTCTCCAGTACTACGACAACGCCCAGCTCCTGGAGGAGCGCAAGGCCTACGACGTGCAGGTGAAGAGCTTCGAGACCGAGATCGAGCACATCTGGGATGTCCTCGAGATGCGGTATGTCGACAACAAGTTCCTCAAGCGCATCACGGACTTCGACGACCTGGCCAAGATCTACCGCCGCAAGATCAAGAGGAAGATCAAGGATCAGAAGGGCGAGCCCTCGTACGAGGATATCGCCAAGGTCTGGGACGAGATCGCCTTCGTGAAGCCCGCGGAGACCGAGGTCGAGAAGATGAACCGGACCTACCTCTTCGAGAAGGACAAGCTCCGGTCCAAGCTCATCATGATGAAGGACAAACTCAAGACCATGTACTCCTACCAGTACCCGATCGAACGCCGGGTAATGGAGGAGCGGCTGGCCTTCTTGGAGAGGGAATTCTTCCGCTTCGACTACATGATCAACCCCTACCACATCCAGCCGGGCATCCTCCTGGACGTGGACATCTGCTCCATCAAGCGCAAGAAGGCCACCCTGGACGGAATGGCCAACGTGCTCAACGAGTTCCTCCACGGCGTTTCCAAGGGCTTCCAGGACGCGGCTTTCGCGGCCTTCAGCCGCCGCCGGTCCACGGTCCGGGAGGACATCGCCCAGAGCTTCGGCCCGGTGGAGGATCCCCATGCCCACCCGGCCAACGACTACCTGTCCATGCTGAACGCGGATTCCTCACCGGCCCTCGAGGCCCCGGGTCCCGTGCCCGTCACGGTAAAGGCCGCCCCGGCCCGGACCCGCGGCCGTCCTTCCAAGGGCGTCGTGGACACCGGCAGGAAGAAGGCCGCCCCCAAGGCCAAGGCTTCCGGCCGCGGCCGGCCCAAGGGCCGTGAAGGCGGGATCAAGGAGCTGTAAGAGCGATTCGCCGCGACAGGCCCCCCGATTCATCCGGGGGGCCTTTTTCTTTTCCTGAGCGCAAACGGGCGATTCGACGCGGAACCGGTTTCGGTCTTGAAAAAACGGGCTTCAAGCGCGAAACTCGGTAGAAAGAATGAAAGGAGCACATACATGGGCTGTCAATTCGAGAATCTGGGCAACCGGGACGGCTTCAACGCCTCGGTGCGGCAAATAAAGTCCACCCTGGGAGTCGTGGAACGGGTGGGGGCCAAGGAAAACCTTGCGGACCTGATCGCGGAACTTCTGGACGAGAAATCGATAACCCAGGAATCCGTGCCGCCCCTTGTTTCCATGGTTCTCGTGGACAAGTTCGGGTATGTGAGTCTATCCGAAAACCTTCCTTCGGAAGGTGATATCGGGAGCGTGGCGTCCGCCGCGGCCGCCTGGAACGCCGTGGATCTGGTGGCGGTGTACTATCACCCGGACCTGGGACCCATCGCCGTCAATCCCAAGAACCCCGCCCACCTGGCCCGGCTCGAACACCTGAATAAATACGAGCTCCTTGTGGTATACGCCGGGGCCTTCGGCCGCAGGCAGGATGTCAAGCTCTTCGAGACCGCCGCGCGGACCCTCCTGGATCTCTTCGCCGGAAAAACGGCGAAACCGCCGGCCTCCCTGCTCAAGGGCGAGTGCTCGTACAAGGCCAAGCCCTCGGCTGCCGCCAAAGCCGCCCCAAGGGGC
>JBGSPT010000338.1:0-7144 GCA_041738475.1 Treponematales bacterium | reverse complement strand
CGCGAAGGCGTCCGCGTCCAGGCCCCAGGACCGGAGGCCCGCCTTCGCGGCCGCCCGGTCGAAGGCCCGGTTGTTGTACCAGCCCGGGGTGCCGGCGCGCTTGTCCGATGGCTCCCGCTCGAAGGAGACGGACACCGTGTCCGTCCCCAGGCAGAAGGCCCCGACGATCCGGGTAGCCAGGCCGTATCCCGTGGAACCGCCCAATACCAGGATTGCCCGGTATTTCTTGCCCGAGGCCTTAGCCGCGGATTCGACGGCCGCCTTCCCTTCCAGGGCCCGGTCGATCCACGCCCCGGTCAGGGCTTCGCAGCCCGGTCCGTGGGCGTTCATGCAGATGTTGTTCCGGATCATCGGCTTCACGAAGGACCTCCCTCCACCCCCACCAGGCAGAGCCAGGAGGCCTCCACGGCCTTCTCGCCGTTCACGTAGCCCTTGCCCTGCTGTTTGACCGCCCGGCTGGAGGCCCGGAGGTTGACGATCTCAATCTCGAAGGTGTCCCCGGGGTAGACGGGGCGCCTGAACTTGATTCCATCCATGGCGGCGAAGAAAAAGGTCCCCGCGGGCACGATCCCCTGGAGCTTGACTCCGACGCCCCCGCACTGGGCCATGGTTTCCAGGAGGATGACCCCGGGCACTACGGGATGGCCGGGGAAGTGGCCGGGGAAGAAGAACTCGCCGCCGGTCCAAAGCTTTGTTCCCAAGATTTTTTCACCATCGATCCGGACGGAGTCCACGAACCGGAAGGGATCCCGATGGGGCAGGAGGGCCTCGACCTCCTCCCTCGTCACGGCGCTCTTCCCGCTCATTCGGCCCTCCGGAACACGACACAGCCGTTGTGACCGCCGAAGCCCAGGGAGGCGCTGGCGGCGGCGCGGACCGGCAGGGCGATGCCCTTGTTCGGGATGTAGTCCAGGTCGCACTCCGGGTCCGGTTCGTCCAGGTTGATCGTGGGCGGGCAGAAGCCTTCCCGGATAGCCATCACGCAGACGATGGCTTCCACGGCTCCGGCGGCGGCGATCATGTGACCCGTGACGCCCTTGGTGGAGCTGATCTTGAGCTTGGACGCGTGGTCGCCGAAAGCGTTCTTGACCATCAGGGTTTCCGTGGGATCGTTGATCGGCGTGGAGGTCCCGTGGGCGTTGTAATACTGGATCTCCGAGGGGGCCAGGCCAGCGTCCTCGATGGCCCGCCGGATGGCCAGGGCGCCCCCGGTACCCTCGGGGTCCGGGGCGGTCAGGTGGTAGGAATCGCAGGAGGCGCCGTACCCCGCGAACTCCGCCAGGACGGCGGCTCCCCGGGCCTTGGCGTGCTCGTAGGACTCCAGGACCATCATGCCCGCGCCCTCGGCGATCACGAAGCCGTCCCGGTCCTTGTCGAAGGGGCGGGAGGCCTTGGCAGGCTCGTCGTTGCGCTTGGTGGAAAGGGCCTGGATCCGGCAGAAACCTCCGATGGCGAATTCCGTGATCGCCCCCTCGGTACCCCCGGCGATCGCAGCGTCGCAGCGGCCCGCGCGGATCATGTCCAGGGCTTGGCCCAGGGCGTCGGTTCCGGAGGCGCAGGCCGTGGCCTGGGTGTAGGCGGGACCCTTGATCTGGAAGCGCAGGGCGATGTTGCCCGCCGCCTCGTTCATGATCATGAGGGGGATCGTCATGGGAGGAATCCGTCCGGGTCCGGACTCCAGCATCTTGGCGTGGGATTCGCAGTGGATCTCCTCGCCGCCGATACCGTTGCCCACCACGACGGCGATCCTGTCCCGGGGTGTGGAAGTCCCGTCCATACCCGCCTGGGCCCAGGCCTGGGCCGCCGCGGACACGGCGTACTGGGTGAACAAGGCCATCTTTCGGGCTTCCTTCTTGTCCATCCAGAGGGAGACGTCCAGATCCTTGACTTCACCCGCGATCCGGGCCTCCAGGCGGGAGGCGTCGAAGCGGGTAACCGGCCCTATGCCGGAACGGCCGTTCTTGACGGCGTCCCAGAAGCTCGCAAGATCGTTGCCGACGGGGCTCACGACCCCCATCCCGGTCACGACTACGCGGCGTTTCGTATCCATGGTTCCTCCTGTCGAACGTTGGAATTCTTAGCGTATCTCGCGGACCCGTCCCCGGCAAGGCCGTCGTAGCGGGTCCAGAACCTTCAGAACCTGAGGACGCTCCCGCCGAAGGTCAGCCCCGCGCCGAAACCCAGGAGCATGACCGGATCCCCGGCCTTCACCAGGGACTTTTCCGCGATCTCGGCGAGTGCGATGGGCACCGAGGCGGCGGAGGTGTTGGCGTACTCCTGGATGTTCAGGTAGAAGCGGTCTTCGGGAAGGCCGAAGCGCTTGGCCGCCGCCTGGACGATGCGGAGGTTGGCCTGGTGGGGTACAATCCAGCGGAACTCCTCCAGGGGGATGCCGCTTTTCTCCAGGAGGTCCCCGATCAGCTTGGTGATGGCCTTCACGGCAAAGTTGTAGACGTTCTTGCCGTTCATGACGATCTTCGGGAAGTCCGGATAGGGTTCGCCGCGGTCGAAGGTCTTGTCCCGCATCCCCTGGGCCAGGTAGAGGTCCAGGGCTCCCCCGCCGTCGGCCCCCAGGATGCTGGCCTTGAGGCCCCGCTCCGTCTCGGCCTCGTCGTTCTCCAGGACGGCGCAGCCCGCCCCGTCCCCGAAAAGCACGCAGGTGGCCCGGTCCGCCCAGTCCGCGATCCGGGACAGGGTCTCCGCCCCGATGACCAGGCCGTACCGGGCCTTCCGGGCCTCCATCATGGCGGAGACGGTGTCCAGGGCGTAGATGAAACCCGTGCATCCCGCGACGACGTCGAAGGCCGCGGCCTTCGAGGCTCCCAGCTTGTCCTGGACGATGCAGGCCGTGGCGGGGAAGCCGAAGTAGTCCGGGCTGGCGGTGGCCACGGCGATATAGTCCAGCTCCTCCGGGCCGATCCCCGCCTTTTCTAGGGCGGATTTCGCGGCGCCGAGGGCCAGGTCGCTGGTCATGGTGCCGTCCGGGGCGATGTGTCGGGCGCCGATGCCCGTATGGGAGCGGATCCATTCGTCCGTTGTATCCACGATCGCGGAGAGCTGGTCGTTGGAATATCGGTTGTCCGGGACGAAGGATCCCGTGGATCGGATGAGTACGGCCATGTTCGCCTCCTCGGGACGCCGGGCGTCCCGAGGGCGAGTTTGACGTATGGGTTGCTGATTGTCAATATGACAGCCTGGTCCCGATTGTCACGGATTCTGCGCGGAAACGCCCGGCCGTACTCCCCGATCGTTTCGGAAGCTCCGGCCGGTGTAGAATCGAACTTCAGGCGCCTTCCCCGAAGCCGCTCCGGGGGCTTCCGGATTCCGCGCGGATGCCCGCAAGTGCGATCCCCGCGGATACGGCCATGCCGACCAAAGGCAGGACCTTGGAGCCCGTGATGCTTCCCGCCAGGCCCAGGGCGTATCCCCCGGCGATGGCCGCGAAGCCCCAGAGGGGGCGTACCCGCCGGTCCGCAGGGAGCATCAGGGCCACGAAGAGGGCCGGCACGAGCCCTGCGGTGTAGCCGTTATAGGTCTTCATGAGCATGGCGATCACGTCGGTCTGGAACAGGGCGATCCCCGCTCCGACCGCGCCTACGGCCACGGTCCACATCCGCACCCCCGCCACCCGGGTGCCCTTGAAGATGTCGTGTTCCAGGATGCCCGCCGCGGTGATCAGGACCGTGTCCGCGGTGGACAGGATGGCCGCCAGGAGACCCAGGATGAGGACCATCCCTAGTGCGGAGGGGACATGGTGCTTGGCGATTGCGTTCAAGGGATCCAGGCCGCCCAGGTCCGGCAGGGACGAGCGGGCCCAGAGCCCTACGAAGGTGATGGCGAAGGCGAAGAAAAGCATCCCGGTGCCGGAGAGGAAGGAGGATTTCCGGGCGTTGGCGGGAGAGTCCGCGGAGAGGATCCGGGAGAACATCATTGGGCAGATGAAGTAGGATCCCCCCATGACGACCACGTAGTAGACCAGGTCCAGGGGGCCGAAATCCTTCGTGAAGAGGTCGATACTCACCGATCCGGATGCGGGGGGCTTGGCCAGGAAGAGGTAGGCCAGGACCAGCACGACGGCCCCCGCCAGGATGCCGAACTGGAAGAGATCCGTGCGGAGCACCGACTTCTGGCCTCCGATCAGGGTATAGACCACGATGAAGGCGGCCGCGGAAGCTACCGCCCCCGCGTGGGGCATCCCCGTCAAGGTCGTGATAATCCGGGCGGAGGCGACGAACTGGGCCGCGGAGATGCCGATCCAGGTCACCAGGATGATCAGGGATATCTCCATCCGTACCGCGGGCCCCATATGTCGGTTGGCCAGATCCGGAAGGGTGAGGGCTTCGGAAGCCCGGACCCGTTCGGACAGGAGGGCTCCCTGCAGGAAGTGGGCGATCCCGCCCGCGGCCACGAACCAGAAGGCCGGGAAGCCTATCCGGTAGGCGTTCGCCACGGTTCCGATGGTGATGCCTCCCCCGATCGTGGAGGCAAGCATGGACGCCACGACCAGGATCTTCCTCTGTTTGTGGCCGGCTACCAGGAAGTTTTCCAGATTGGTGTTGTATTTAAGGCTCAACAGGGCTATGCCCAACAAGACCGAGGCATAGACGATCAGTATCACATCCGCCCACATAACGACCTCCCCGGGACCGGACCGCGGCCGGACCTCTCCGGCCGCCCCGGAAACCCGTTTAGGTCAACCTACGACGGAAACAAGACAATGTCAAGTAAGTACTAGGACAATTATGCAAATGTCCTAGTATCTATTACCCCGATGAGCTCCCGGAACCGGGCGGCGTCCAGGGACTCCTTTTCCAGAAGCTCCGCGGAAACCGTATCCAACAGGCCTTTCCGGGCTCTCAGGGTCTTCAAGGCCAGGGCATAGCGCTCCGCGATGATCTTGGCAACCTCGTCGTCTACGTAGCGCTGGGTCTCCTCGCTGTATTCCCGGGTCAGGAAGGGCTCCTGGACGCCACCCATGCCGGATCCCCGCTTGGTCAGGGCCACGTTCCGGAAGCGCTCGGACATCCCGTAATCGGTGATCATCCTCCGGGCTATGTCCGTGGCCTTGGTGATGTCGCTGGCAGCGCCGGTGGAGATCCTTCCGAAAACGATCTCCTCCGCGGCCCGGCCGCCCATGAGCACGTCGATCTGGCCCAGGAGCTGGCCCTCGGTGACCACGTACCGGTCCTCGGTGGGCATCTGCAGGGTAAAACCCAGGGCGCCGAAGCCCCGGGGCACGATGGAAACCTTCTGGACCGGATCCGAGCCCTCCGTGAAGGCCGCCACCAGGGCGTGGCCCGCCTCGTGGTAGGCTATGGCCTTCCGTTCCTCGGGGTTCATGACCCGGCTCTTCTTCTCCAACCCCGTGACCACTTTCTCGATGGCGGACTCGAAGTCCCTCTGTGCCACCTTTTTCCGTCCCCCTCTCACCGCCAGGAGGGCCGCCTCGTTCACGATGTTCGCCAGGTCCGCCCCCACGAATCCCGGGGTCGAGCGGGCCACTTCGCCAAGGTCCACGGCCTCGTCCAGCTTGACCGCCTTGGCGTGGATGGACAGGATGGCCTGGCGGCCGATCAGGTCCGGGCGGTCCACCATGACCTGCCGGTCAAAGCGGCCGGGCCGGAGCAGGGCGGGGTCCAGGACGTCGGGCCGGTTGGTGGCGGCCAAAATGATGAGGCCGCTGGTTGCGTCGAAGCCGTCCATCTCCACCAGGAGCTGGTTCAGGGTCTGTTCCCGTTCGTCGTTGCCCCCCATGGGGCCGGAGATCCGGCTCTTCCCGATGGCGTCCAGTTCGTCTATGAAGATGATGCAGGGCGCCTTTTCCCGGGCCTGCCGGAAGAGGTCCCGGACCCGGGATGCCCCGACGCCCACGAACATCTCAACGAATTCCGCACCGCTCATCCGGAAGAAGGGCACCCCCGCCTCCCCGGCCACGGCCCGGGCCAGCAGGGTCTTTCCCGTTCCAGGGGGGCCCACAAGGAGGACGCCCTTGGGTATCTTTCCGCCGATGTCGGTGTATTTCTTGGGGGATTTCAGAAAGTCGACGACCTCGACCAGCTCCTCCTTGGCCTCGTCCACCCCGGCCACGTCCGTGAACCGGGCCTTGACGTCCCCCTCGGCCACGATCATGGCCTTGTTCTGGCCGAAGGCGAGCACGTTCGAGTTCACGTTGGACAGGCGCTTCTGCAGGAGCCTCCAGAGCAGGAATATGGCCCCGAAGGGGAGGACCCAGTTCAGGAGGATGGAGACCATCGCGTTCCCCTCCCGGGGTACCGAGGAGTAGACCACCCCCCGGGAATCCAGGAGCTTGGTGAAGTCCGGATCGTAGACGGGAACGGTCTTGTAGGCCAGCCGGTCCGAGGGAAGGGCTGGGCTGGACACCATCCTGCGGGGCCAGAGTGAGGGCTGGCTCTCCGCCGGGGACTCCGAGCGGACGTAGCCCCGGTACCAGGAGGAGTCCATCTCGACCCGGACGATCTGGCCGGAATCGATCTTGGACTTGAACTCGCTGAAGGGGATGACCGTCTCGTCGGAGGACACCATGTACCAGTTGAACAGGATGATCATCAGCAAGGTCATGCCCATGTATATGAGGGACAGTCTCCATCCGTTGAACGAGGGAGGGAGGTTGGGCCCCTTTCCCCCCGGAGTCCGGGGTTTCATGAGGTTCTTGTCCCAGGAGGTCTTTTTCTTGCCTGGCATAGGTTCTCCATTTGACGTCGGTGAGGGCCTTCTGTATCAATCTAACTAAAAAATACCCTTCCGGCCACCCGGAGGGCGTCCGGGAGAGTCGGAAACGCCTTGACCCGCATGGGCCGGTTTTCGTATATTTTTGCCTATCCTACGTACAATCTAGACCGCAGTTCTCAGGAGGATTACGTCATGAAAGTGAAACCGTTGGGCGATCGCGTGCTCATCAAGATCCAGGAGAGCGAGGCGAAAACCGCCGGCGGGATCATCATCCCGCAGACCGCCCAGGAGAAGACCCAGACCGGCGTGGTGGTCGCCGTGGGAACCGACGCGGACGTCATCAAGGTCAAGGCGGGCGAGAAGGTGATGTACGACAAGTACGCCGGAACCCAGATCAAGGTGGACGGCGCGGATCACCTGATCGTCAAGATGTCCGATATCCTGGCCGTCATCG
>JBGSPT010000260.1:0-2149 GCA_041738475.1 Treponematales bacterium | reverse complement strand
CCTATCGCCGTAGCACCATCTCCTCGATCGTGCGGATCTGGGAGCGGTAGAGGTTGGCGATGTTCGATCCGTAGTCCGCGATCAGCTGGAGCATGTCCCGGGGCCGCGCGTGCTCGTCCATGCCGTTCACCCGGTCCCCCGCGTCGCCGAGACCGGGCATGATGTAGGCCATCTCATTCAGGACCGGATCCATCCAGAGGGTGTAGACCGTGGCCTCCGGGATGGCCCTCACGACCCGCAGAGCGCCCTTGAGGGCGGAGATAACGTTGAAGACCTTGATGCTCCGGGGCTTCACCCCCAGGTCCAAGAGGTACTTAACAACGGTCACCAGGCTTCCCCCGGTCGCGTTCATGGGATCCGCGAACAACAGGTCCTTTCCGTCCATGTCCTCGGTGCGGAAATAGGAGCGGTCCAGATCCAGGATGTACTCCATGTTGTTCTCCACCTTGGTGTCGTCCCGGCTGATCTTGAACAGGGCGAAGGGGGTCACGTACCCGGAGGACGAGTACTCCTGGATCTCCTTGGACAGGATCATGGAGGGAAGTAGGGCCCCCCGGAGCATGACGCACATCACGGTGTTCTCGATCCGGTCGTCGATGTTCGGGATCTTGTGGACCGCGTAGTTCTGGACCGGAACGGTGACCGGGGTGGATACGATCAGGTGGTTCTTGTTCTCGCTCCGGGCCCCCCCGAAGGCGAGGTTGAAGAGGAGTTCGTAGGCCCGCTGGATGTAGTAGACGAACTCGAAGCGCTGGGTCCTGGAATCCCGGAGCTTGGCGATCAGCCGGCTGGCCTCCCCGTGATTCTCCGAGGGGGTCACGAAGGAGTAGACCTGGGCCCGGGGCTCCGCCTTGCAGAGTTCCTGCATGGCCCCGCCCATCTGGTTGTACAGGTCGATGAGGACCGTCTCCTCCCGCTTGCGCTCGTCCGCACCCTTGGCGTGGGAGAGTATGTTGAAACTCACCATGGCCTGGCGGTACAGGACGTCCAGCTTGGCCAGGAATTTCTGGTCCTCCTCGGTCAGATACCCGTCCAGGTCCTGGGCCTTGAGGATGATTCGGTTCATAGGATCACTTCGCCCCGGGCCCCGTTCCCGATCCCAACCGCGTTCCCCTCGTCGAAGTCCAGGTGGCACTCCAGGGCGTACGCGGGATTCACCCTGCAGATTACATTGTCGAAGGTGGCCCCCCGGTCACCGCCCGCGTGGAGCTTGACGACCTGCTTGTCCTTCACCCCGAAGCGCTC
Organism: Treponematales bacterium; assembly: GCA_041738475.1. Classification (GTDB taxonomy): domain Bacteria; phylum Spirochaetota; class Spirochaetia; order Treponematales; family UBA12059; genus JAAYUR01. Next base: position 904 of record JBGSPT010000260.1, on the reverse strand, counting down.
CGCGCTGGCCGGATCGAAGTGGATGTGCCGCTTGGCTATGATGAGGCCCTGGGTCTTCTTCACGGAGCCCTTGGGTCCGACGATCTCGAAGGCTGCGCTGCCGTCCAGCTGGCCGGACTCCCGGCAGGGCAGCTCCCGGAGCCCCAGACGGAAGGCGTCGCTGGCCATCACCTCGCACTGGGTTTCCTTGCGCTCGGGCCCGAGGATGCGGACGCCCTCGAAGGATCCCTTGGGCCCCTTGATTGTCACCGTCTCCTCGCAGGCGAACTGCCCGGGCTGTAGCAGGTCCTTCATCTTGGTAAGCTGATGACCCTTGCCGAAGAGGATCTCGACGTCCTCCCGGCACATATGCACGTGGCGATTGGAGAGGTTGATGAGCACGTTGTTCTCGGGCATGGGGAGTCCTCCTGGAACGCGGCCTCGGCGCTTACCGCGGCGTACGTGGTAGTTTGTCGTGTCGTTCCAGAGTAAACGCGAACGGATCGGAGGTCAAGCCGATTCGGGGCGGCTACCTCTCCAGGAGTTCCCTGCCCAGCACTTCCGCGACGGCGGCAGCCTGGGCACGGACCGCCTCTACCCTCCGGGGCGCGTCCGCCCGCACGGCGAGATCCCCCCGGCCGGCCAGGACGAAACCCCAGGCCGCCCAGCCCCGGGCACCCTTGCCCACCAGCCGGGGATAGAGGGAACGAAGTCTGTCCGGATTGGCGGTCAGATCCTCCGCCGAGGGGCGGTCCACGGTTTCCAGGAACACGGACTCGACCTCGTCCCAGCCCATGTCGAAGGCCCGGGGCAGGGGCAGGATCCCGAAGCGGCGCCGGATCCTGCGCTCCCGGATATCCAGGATCCAGCGGTCCTCCGAGAGTACCGCCAGGAGGCAGACCGCCGTCCCCGCCAGCCAGAGGGG
>JBGSPT010000204.1:0-4529 GCA_041738475.1 Treponematales bacterium | reverse complement strand
CAACACCACCTCTGCGCACTTCGAGACGCTCAACGCGGTGCTGGCGGGCGTCGCCGACCCAGAACCGGACCTGGGATACGGAACTCGTCGCGTCCGAGGCGGTCCCCTGGACGGAGTCCGAGGCTCCCGAGAGCCATGCGTCCGCCGCGGGCAGGGAGACGGCCGCGGTCGGGGCTACGGTGTCCACGGTGAAGGAGAACGAAGCCGTGGAGAGCTTCCCGAACCGGTCCCGGGCGCGGATGGAGACCGAGCGGGGACCTTCGTAGGAACCGCCGAAGAGCGCCGACGGCCCTCCCCCCACGGTGACGGACCACGCGTGGGTCCCTGCATCGACCGGCACCTGGACCCAAGTCCCCGGAGCCTCCGGGAAGGCGACCTCGATGTATTCGTCCGACCCTCCCGGCGTAACCGTGGCCAGGCCGTTCGCGTCCGCAGCGGTACCCGAAAGGGTGAAGGCCGCCCTCTGGACGGTTCCCGCCCCCGGAGAATCTACGGAGATCGAGGGCGGAGAGGTGTCGATCACGAAGTACACGGGTCCGATCGAGGCGGAGGCCGCGGACTTCCCGCTCTTGACGGAGGCGTCGTCGCTGAACTCGAGCTCGAAGGCATGTACTCCCTGCCCCAGGGAATCCACGTTGTGGGAGAAGGAGACGCTGCGCCCCGGAAGCCCCAGAGAATCAATGGTTCCCACGGGCGTTCCGTTCAGGCTGAGGGTCACGGAGGACACGTCGACCCGGTCGTCGTCCGAGAGGATGCCCCTGATTCGGGCGTTGGTATCCAGGAGGTTCACTCCCCCGACTCCGGCTCCGGCCGCGGTGGTGACGGAGGTATCGATGTCGGTGAGCTCCACCGTAGGGATATCCGTCCCCTGGCTGACCGAAAGGACGCGGCTGATCCGGGTATCGTTGCGAGCCCGGTCCCGGGAGATTATGTAGAATTTATACTCGGTACTGTCCAGTAAGGACGTGGAATCCAGGGAGAGGGACGGGGTCGAGGTGGCGAACGCGGTTCCCCCGGGGCTGTCGTAGTCCGCAGGGGCGGTATCGGCGGACGGCAGCATCCACCACTTGCTGCCCAGCACGGCGTTGGCGTCCGTGGCCAGGGCGTTGATCTGGATCACTCCGTTGATGTATTCCACCGGGTTGCCGGGATCGGAATCGTCCACCACCGTGGGCGAAAGGTTCGTGATCTCCACGCTGGGAGATGTGGCGTCCACGATGACGGTCTTGAAATAGGTCGCGACGCTTCCGGTGGCGCTCACCGCCTCGATACGGAACTCGTAGGTTCCGTCGTCGGAGCCGTCGGGCGCCACGGCAAGGACCGGGCTGTCCAGGGTGCGGGTCGGGGATCCCAGATCGTCCGCGGCCCAGGCGACGGGATCCGTCGATCCGCCCTCCGGGGTCCGATCGAGGGTCACGAAGTCGATGCCGTTGGGGTGATTCGCGGTCACGCGGAAGGTGAAATCCTCCCCCGCGTAGGTACCCCCGGCCACCACGCTAACGTCCCCGGAGGTGAAGGCCAGGTTGATGACGGGAAGGACGTCCCCGCTGATGACCTTCACTTTATACGGATCCTGGGAGAGGGGCGGGACTACGGTCTCGCCTCCGCTCTCGTCCACGGCTCGGAGCCTCAGGTTGAAGATTCCGACCTCGTCGGGATGTTCGTCGGAGAGTCGGTACCGAAAGTCGGTGGTCTTCTTGACCTCGATCACGCCTATGCCGTCGTCCCAGTCCGGTTCGGGATCCGTCTCCTTCCAGAACTTTATCTGCGGGTATCCGACCGCGACACCCTGGAGGTCCGTCACGATGCCGATAACGACGCCGTTCATGGCGATTTCCGGCGGAAGGAGCGGATCGTACGTCGCGGGATTGATCGCGGGCACCTGGATCTCGATCTGGGGCGGGAGATTGTCGATGGTGAAGACCAGGTCCTCCGTGTCCGTGCGCTTCCCCGCCTCGTCGATCGCGCGTAGCCGGATCCTGAAGGACCCGTTGGGGTACGACGTGGTGTCCAGATCATGGCTCCATACCTTGCCCGAGGAGTCGTAGGAGGTCACGTCGCTCCAGGAAGTCCCCCCGTTGAAGGATATGCGGACCGCGGCGATCTTCTGGTCGTCCACGGCGGAACCGGAAAATGCGACCTGATCCTGGAGATACTCTCCCGGCAGATGGCTGGTGAGGTTTATCGATGGAGCCGTGATATCGATCTTCTCCCCCAAGCCCGGGGAAAAGGGATTCCGACAGCCCCCGAACAGGAACAGCAGAATCGTGAAGATATAGAGTTCGAAGGAGAAACGGCTCTTGTTAAACCTCATTGCGCACCTCTACCCGGAATCATTATCGGACGCTTTCCTATATAGCCGTTACAAATACCGCCGTGCCCCGGGGAGGCGGCGGGCGGCTCTCGACCGGGCGCGATGTCCGGCTCACATGTCTTTGAGCAGGTTTCGTGCCAAATGGACACCATCCGCCCGTCGGATATTAAAGATTGACTATATAATTAAATAGCCCGAAGAACCCCGGAAATACAGAATCCGGTAGTCTGGAAGCCTTCCGAAGACGGGCCGGGCTTCGACGCTTCCGTCGAGGCATTCGACCCGAAGGTCGAAGCGCCCTGGCTTTGCGGTGCGAACGAGCCGATACTTGGAGACATGGAAGGCACCCTTTTCCGAGTCCTCGCGGTGGACGACGATTTCACCCTGCTGGAGCGGATCAAGGCCATCATCGGCCGGATCGACTATCCCCGTATCGATCTGCACACAGCGGAGACGGTGCAAGGCGCTCTCGAGGTCCTCGACTCCCGCGCGATCGACCTGGTCCTGTCCGATTTCCGCCTCCCCGACGGGAACGGCCTGGACGTGCTCCGGAAGGTCAAGAGCTCCGACCCGACCGTCTCGGTGGTCATCATGACCGCCTTCGAGGATACCCGGGACGCGGTCAGCATCCTGAAGGCCGGCGGCGAGGACTACCTCGTGAAGCCGGTGACCGCGGAAAGCCTGGAGCACCTGTTCATCCGGCAGTACGAGAAGTCGACCGTCGAGCACGAGAACGAGGAGCTGGATCCCTTCCTAGCCCGGGAAACCGGAGATGTCCCCTTCATCCACGCCGACGGCCGGATGCGGGCGGTCTTGAGCGCGGTGTACCGGGCCCGGGCGAGCTCCGCGACGGTGCTGATCACCGGGGAGAGCGGCACCGGCAAGGAGCTGGTCGCCCGCCTGATCCACGATTCCAGCGAGCGGCGGGACAAGCCCTTCGTCACGGTCAACATAGCCGCCCTGCCGGAAACCCTGATGGAAAGCGAGCTCTTCGGCCATGTGAAGGGCGCCTTCACCGGGGCCGAGCAGTCCCGGGAGGGCCGGTTCGCCGAGGGGGACGGAGGGAGCCTCTTCATCGACGAGGTGGGCGACATCCCCCTGGGTATCCAGGTGAAGCTGCTGCGGGCCCTCCAGTTCGGGCAGATACAACGGGTCGGGGAAAACGCGACTCGGACCCTGGATGTCCGCATCATCGCCGCCACCAACCGCGACCTCAGGAAACTGATGGAACAGGGAGCGTTCCGGTCCGACCTCTACTGGAGGCTGAACGTGATTCCGATCGCGATACCCCCCCTTCGGGAACGGAGGGAGGATATCGACGCCCTGACCCGTTGGTTTATAGATAAATTCTCCAAGCAATACGGTCGGCCCGTCCGGGGCATCAGCCGGGAAGCCCTGTCGGCGCTCATGCGGCACCCCTTCCCCGGAAACGTGCGGGAGCTCGAAAACGCCGTCGAGCGGGCCATGCTCATGACGCGCAGGGAGATACTGAGCACCCAGGATATCCAGCTGGAATCCGTTTCGGATGCGGCGGAACCGGCGGGAACCGCCTCCGGAACTTACGACGAACTCGTCGGCCGTTTCGAGCTGGATCTGATCTCCAAGGCCCTGGAATCTGCCGGGGGTAACCAGAGCGAGGCGGCCCGGACCCTGGGCATCGGCGAGCGCAGGCTTCGCTCGAGGCTCAAAGTTCTGAACGAGAAGCTCGGACCCGGTTGAGGGTTCGGCTCCCGGGACGGGCAGGACAGGAGCTCTTCGTTGAGGTGATTTCGATCGTCGAACTATAAAAATTCGCTTATATATTATATTTTTTGTCATTTATTATTAGTACCTTACACCTATCCCGGACATTGACCGGGGCCGATTCCCGACGACCGGAGGTTTCCATGAAATCCCACTCCCGAAGTACGGCAGTTTCGATCATCAGCATAGCCCTGCTCCTCCTAGCCGTATCCCCCCTGGCCGCCCAGGCCAAGAAACCCGTACAGACCAACGCGTCCTTCGCCGCCGCGGACGGCACCAAACTAGGCGCCTACCTGGCCCTCCCCCCGGGCTCCGGAAAGCATCCCGGGGTCATCATGGTCCACGAATGGTGGGGCCTTTCCGGGGACATCGCCGCCATGGCGGACCGCCTGGCCAAGGAAGGCTTCGCGGTTCTGGCAGTGGACGCCTACCGGGGCAAGCTGGCCCAGACCGCCGCGGAAGCGGGCGCCCT
>JBGSPT010000203.1:0-13141 GCA_041738475.1 Treponematales bacterium | reverse complement strand
CCCGCGCCCGCCCCGGCCGCGCCCCCCGCGCCCGTCTACGAGCGGAAGTACATGGAGGAATACTGGGTGGATCCCTATAGCGAGGAGATCTGGGAGTACAACGTGGCCATCGCCCGGGAGATCATAGCCCGGGGCTTCGACGAGGTGCAGTTCGACTATATCCGCTTTCCCACGGACGGGGAGAACCTCGGGAACGCCTCCTATCGCTGGCAGGACACGGGTATGGACAAGGAAAGCGCCCTGATGTCCTTCTTAAGCCACGCCCGGGAGAACATCGACGCGCCCATAAGCATCGATATCTACGGCGCCAACGGATGGTTCCGGTCCGGAGTCCGTACCGGTCAGGACGTGGAGCTTCTTTCGCGGTACGTGGACGTGATCTGCCCCATGTTCTACCCCTCCCATTTCGAGCAGGACTTCCTGGCCCAGCCTCCGGAGGAGCTCCGGCCCTACCGCATCTATTACCTGGGGACCCTGCGCAACACCTTCATCGCCCGCAAGCGCGTGGCCGTCCGTCCCTATGTCCAGGCCTTCTTCCTGAACGTCCGATACGACCGCAAATGGTACAATCCCGACTACGTCCGCCGTCAGGTGGAGGGCGTCCGGGATTCGGTGAACCTGGGCCTGACCTTCTGGAACAACATCGGGCGGTACGACGACATCCCCGTACTGGACGTGCTGGGGAACCGCAGGCTGGCCTCCGGTCCGGGAGGGACGAGGACGAAGGGCGTCCGGCTGGACTAGCGGCCCATCCCGTCCGGCCGAGCTTGACGGTTCCGCCGGCCCGGGGTAGCTTGTAGGTACCGTGAAACCTTCCCAACCGTTCCTGGTCCGGTTCCTGGCCTTCGCCTCCGCGGCCCTGGCCGCCCTCCTCCTCTTCCGCCTGATGCGGGCCCCGGGAACCCTGGGACTCCTGACCTGGAATCCGAGCTACAGGTCCGTGGTCTATGCGGTCCTGGCACTGGGCGCCGTTCCCTTCCTTCTGGCGATCGCCTACGAGATCCTCCGCGGGATGCCCGCGTTCCGGAGACGCCGCGCCGCCGGCCTGGTATCCCTGGCGGTGTCCGCCCTCTGCGGCGCCGCGTCCCTTGCCGCGGTCCTCTACCTTTCCATAGCCCCGAACCTGGTCCGGGGACCCCTCCTGACGCCGGACATCCTGGATCCCGCCGGGGGCATCGTCCTCCGACCAGCGCCGGAAGGGGGCCCCTACCTCCGGCTGGCGTTTTCCTCGGATCCCCACTGGGGCCGGGCGGAGAGCGACGCGGAAGCCAGGACCCGCATCCTGAAGACCGTGGACGCCGGGGGCTACGACGCATTCTTCCTCCTGGGGGACATCGCGGAGATGGGCTTTCCCGAGGAAGGCTTCCGGGAGGCGGCTTCGGACCTGGAGAACCTGCTGACCCGCGTTCCGGTCCGGCCGATGATGGGCAACCATGACGCCCTGGTGAACGCCGCGGGAAGATGGAAGAAATATTTCTTCCCGGTCGGACATTCCTCCGATTCGGGTTCCCCCTTCTACTACCGGATCGACGCGGGCCCGGCCCATATCCTGGTGCTCAACCTCCTGTGGGGGGAGGAGGACTTCGACCACGATCAGCGGGCCTGGCTCTCGGCCCAGCTGGAGTCGATCCCCCGGCGGGACGCGGTCGTAGTCCTTTCCCACTGCTATTTCTACGCCTCCGGGTACGACGATCCCGAGTCCGGCAGCCCCTGGTACGACCACCCCGGGACCATCCGGGAGGTGGTTCCGCTTCTGGAACGGTACGGGGTGGACCTGGTCGTATCGGGGCATAACCATTACCAGGAACTGCTGGAACGGAACGGCGTCGCCTACGTCGTGATCGGAGCCATGGGCGGCGTGCCGGATCCGGAGCCGACCTACCGATCCCCCGCCTCGAAGTGGATCCGGGTCGCCCGGTTCGGGTTCCTGGAGACGGAGTTCCGGGAAGACCGGATCGAGCTGATCTTCCGGGACGCCGGAGGCGCGGAACTGCACCGCGCGGCGGTGTCCGCGGAATAAGGGATCATGGCATGGAAAGCATCGCGGACCCGTCAGGCTCCGGAAGCTCCCGCTTCCTGGAAGCCTCCTTCACCGCCCTGGATCGATACCGGGGCAATCCGGCCGCGCCCCTCCGGTTCATCCTGTTCCGGGGCGGCCTACCGGACTTGGCACGCCAGGGGGTCGACCTGGATTTTCCCGGACTGCCCTACGCGGACGCCGCGTCCGCGGATTCCGGACGGACGGAGCGGGGACCCTCGGACCCCGCCGACCCGGCTCCCGCCTCCTCGCCCTGCCGCTACGTCTGCGCTGAGGCGGACGAGGATCCCGAGCCCCACGCCTACGGCCACCTGGACCTCACCTACGATCCGGAGCTGAGGCGGTATCGCCATCCCCGGCAGCGGTATCCGGACCCCCGGGAACCCGTGATCTACCCCTCCGACGCGCCCGAGGACCTCATCCTCTTCGAGACGGCGGTCCTTCTGGCCCGCTACCCCTATCGACTTCCGGAGGGGGGCTTTTCCGTCGAGGTGCCGGCCGGCCTGTCCCCGGTCTTCCAGCGGGACCTGTTGACCCTGATCCTGACCGGCCGGGACCCGGGAGCCGCCCTGGAGTGGCTGGGCGAGACGGGTTTCCTGGACGCCTACTGGCCGGAGCTCGCCGCGCTCCGGGGGGTCGGCCATTCCAAGGAATTCCACCCCGAGGGGGACGTCTGGGCCCATACCCTGGAGACCTTCCGGTACCGCAAGCTCTCGGAGCTCCGCCTTTCCCTGGGGCTCCTGCTCCACGACACGGGCAAGCCCGAATCCCGGTCCGCCGAGGGCCGGCGCTTCGACCGACACAGCGAGATAGGCGCCCGGCTGGCCCGCCGCTTCCTGGAACGCCTGGGCTTTTCCCGGGGGCTGGCCGAGGAGGTGGAGTTCCTGGTCCGTCGGCACATGATGCCCGCCGCCCTTCCGCGGCTGCCCCTGAACCGGGTGCAGGAGGATCTCGAACACCCCCTGTTTCCCATCCTGCTGGAACTGTACCGCTGCGACGAGCTGTCCACCTTTCGGGGCCCCGACGGATACTACCAGGCCTGCGCCGCGTACCGCCAATACCTGAGGAACGTACGCAACCCGTACCGCAACCCCGACGGAAGCAAGACCCTGAGGATGTTCCTGGAATAGGGGGACCCGTATGAAAGAAGCCTATCGCTGCGTTTACATGGAAGACGCCCTGGTCGTGAAGAGCCTGTTGGACTCCGCGGGGGTCCCGTCCAGAATCCTGAACGGGGACATGCTGGACGTGAATCCCTTCTTCTCCGCCTCCGTCCAAGGAGTCCGCATCCTGGTCTCCGACGAGGACTGGGAGGATGCCCGGGCCGTGGTGGCGGATTTCAAGTCTCGCCGGGAAGATTAGAAGCCGAATACCGCCCGGCGGTTCTCCGCGCCGATCCGGCGAATCTCCTCCATCAAGGGCTTTTCGGGATCCCTCTTCCGGGCCAGCTCGATGGAGAACTGGTTCATGGAAAAGTGGCTGAACACCAGGACCTCCTCCCGGGTTTCCGGGGGCGCTTCCCGGTAGACACGGGAAAATTCCCGGAACCAGGGCCCGAAAATGCCCCGGGGTTTCAGCTCCGAGCGGCCGGATATCCAGACGGGGATACCCAGCGCCCCGTGGAGGGCCCGGGCGAAACCCGCCATCCAGACTTGGCTTTCCGCCAGCAGTGCTTCCACGGCTCCGCCCGGGTCCAGGCCCCGCAGGAGGGCCAGCTCCGCGGTCTTGGGGGTGTGCACCGGGGTCTTGTTGACGATCAGGACCTCCGACCGGAAGTCGACGCCGAGCTCCCGGCGGAAGAATCCCTCCGCCAGCTTTCCGGACTGTCCCACCAGGTAGCGAAGGTTCGCGGCCTTCTGCTCCTGCTTGCCCGGGTTGTCGGCGATCAGGATCCACCGGGGCAGGGAATCCGGGCCGATGTCGTCCAGGGCCCGATTGTAGACCACGGGAGTCTCCACGGAGTAGTCGTCGTAGCCCCGGGCGGCGCGCAGCTTTTCCTGGAGGTCCCGGAGCTCCGGCACGGCGGCGGACCATTCCGCCGTCTTTGCGCGGAAGGCCTCCCGGAGTGCGGCAAATTTCTCGTACCGGCGTCGTTCCATGCCCGGCATTGTGACGGACCCGGACCGAAGCCGCAAGGGCAAGCGGCAATCCGAGCTAATATGGATATTGAGGCCCGCCGAGCATATACTGAGGCTATGAAATCAATACGCTGCTTGATGATCGCCCTGGTCCTGCTGTTCGGAGCGGATGCCGCCTTCGGGCAGGGACGGCCCCGCAACATCCTCTCCCTCAAGTTCAACTACTTCACCGACCAGCGCTTCGGGTTGGAATGGGAGGAGGTCTTCCTGGCTCCCCTGCCCAAGGGGTTTTATCTGGTGTCCGCGGTCTCGGGCACGAATACGAGCTTTTCCGACATCACCGGCGGCCGTCTGGGACTGGCCTTCGACCTGCCCGGTTCCTTCTACGGGGAGGCCTCCTACGAGCTGGAATACGACTGGCGGGAGGCGAACCCGAAGCACACTCCCCTGGTTTCCTTCACCTACGAGTCGGGGCCCGCGATGGCCAGCCTGTCGCTTTCCGGGGAGTTCACCCCCGACAGCGCCGGCGGGGTCCTGTCGCCCTCGTTGAGGTATGCCCTGGATCCCCGGCTATCCCTGTCCGCCTCGCTGTTCCTCGCCTTCCATCACTACTCCACCTCGGAAAGCTTCTTCAATTTCGCTGCCCTGGCCACGGGGGAGTACGGCCTGGGACCGGAGATATTCCTGTCCCTCGGCGGAACCTTCGGGACGGTGTACGAACCCGGTGCGCGCTACGCGAAATGGTCCGTACTCGGGGGCGTCAAGGTCGTGCCCTCGGATTCGATCGCGGTGAAATGCCTAGTAGAATTCGAGGACGCCGACTCCGCGCCGGTGAACCCCCACGACATCATCTCCGCCCTGATCGTGGTGGACGTCAAGTTCCGCGGCAACGAGTGAGGTGGACCCGCACGGACCGGTGCGCGGTGCTTCGGAGAGATTCGTTCGGGAGGCAGAATGGGGATTGAGACGACCGGCGCGGCGCTCGTATTGACGCCCGAATTCAAGCACCTGGATATCCTGAGCGCCAAGGACTTCGCGGAGAGCATCGCTCCGGCGGCGAAGGACGCGCGGACGGTCATCCTGGACATGTCCCGGGTGGAGTTCGTGGACAGCTCGGGGCTCGGCGCCCTGCTCAACCTGGTGAGGGATACCCTCGGACGGGACGGCCGGATTTCGATCTGCCGTCCCCAGCCGTCGGTCAAGGTTCTGTTCCGCATGGTACAGCTCGCGAAGCTCGTATCCATCTTCGACGGGAAGGACGAGGCGCTGGCCTGGGCGGAGACATGAGCGGAGTCCCGACCGATCTGATCTCCTTCCTCCCGGCCGCCGCGGTATCCTTGTCGCTCTGCGCCCTTGCCGCGGCGGCCTTCGCCTCCCGGCGGACTTCCCTCCTGCCCCTCGACCGGCCGGAATACAGGGAATTCGCCGCCTCCCTGGACGGAGCGGTCGCCTTGATCTCCCCGGACCTGGACCGGGTCCTGTACGCGAGTCCGGGTTTCGAGGCGCTCTTCGGGTCTAGTCCCGATCGCATCTCCTTCCGGCGGCTGGAGCGGATCGTGCACGCGGAGGATCTGGAGGCCCTCCAGGCGGCCCTCTCCGCCGGCCGCCAGGGGCCCTTCGAGGTGGAATTCCGGATCCTGTCGGACAAGGACCCGCGCTGGCTGAGGATGCGGGGCTTCCCGGTGGCGGGGAAGGGGAAGAAAACCGTCCGCAGGATAGCCGTGTGGGTGGAGGATCGGTCCCTGCGGAAGACCGACGAGCTCAGGCTGGTGGAGGCCCTCGATTACGAGGTGGCCGTGGGGGCCCGCATCCAGCAGGCCCTGCTCCTGGGACGTCCGGAGCGGGCGTACCCGGGATTCGACCTGGCCTCCATGACCCTTCCTTCCCAGAAGATCGACGGGGATTTCATGGATTTCTTCGACGGCGGGCTCGAGGTGCTGGATCTCATGCTCGGGGACGTGATGGGAAAGGGCGTTCCCGCGGCCCTGACGGGCGCCGCCGCCTGCAACGCCTTCTTCCGTGCCCGGCTCGCCCTGGCGGAACGGGCGGGGACGGTCCTTCCCAAGGTGAAGGACATCGTCCGGGGGGCGGAGGAGCGCATCGCCGGGAAGCTCATGGACCTGCGCACCTTCTTCACCCTGGTGTACGGCCGCCTGGACGGAAAGCGGGGGCTGTACCGCTACGTGGACTGCGGGCATACGAGCGTCCTCCATTTCGAGCGCAAGACCGGGCGATGCTGGCGGCTCAAGGGCGCGAACGCCCCGGTGGGATTCATGCCCGAGCAGGACTACGTCGAGTACGCGGTGCCGCTCTCCCCCGGGGACCTTCTGTTCCTGTATTCCGACGGGATCACGGAAGCCGAGAATTCCGAAGGGGAGCGGTTCGGGGAGGAGCGCCTCATGAAGCTCGTGGGTTCCCACTCCGGGCTGGACGCCGCGGCGCTCCTGGAAAAGGTCAAGCACATCGCCTTCGCCTACGCCGGGGGGGATTTCAAGGACGACGTCACGGCGTTGGCGGTGCGCGTCGCTTCCGGTCCCTCCGTCCGGACCGCGCGCCGGGCGTTCCCGCAGTCCATGGAATCCCTGCGGGAGGTACGGGACTTCTATCGCGCCTGCGCGGACCGGGCCCTGGCGGAACGCCTATCCTCCGAGGACCTGGACGCCCTGCTCATCGCGACCGGCGAGGCAGCCGCGAACATCTTCCGGCACAGCGTCCCGGACCGTCCGGCCGACTGCACGGCGGCCTTCCGGGTGTCCGATTCCTGGGCCGCCTTCTACCTCTACTATCGGGGGGCGGATTACGAATGGCAGGAGCCGGCCGCTCCGCCCATCGAGAGCTTCCCTGCGGGGGGCTACGGCCTCTATCTCATCAACGAGGCCATGGATTCCGTGACCGTCTCTCCCGGGGAGGACGGGGAGGTGCGCCTCTGCATGCTGGTCGATCTGGCGGCGAGGGCACGGGTGTGAGAGGCGTCCGCGAACTCGGAGACGGGATCTACCGGATCGCCGCGGCGGGGGAACCGAGGTTCTTCCCCGGGTACTCCTATCTTGTCACGGACGGAACGACGGGCGTCCTGGTGGATCCCGGCCCCGCGGCGGACTTCGCCGCGACCCTGGCTCTCTGCCGTTCGGTGATTTCCCAGGAGCGGCTTTCCTTCCTGATCTTCACCTCGGATACCCCGGACGCCTGCTCCAGCCTTCCCCTATGGCCCGCTTCCGGATTCTCGGGCAAGGTCCTGGCCCATTGGAAGGCCGGACTCCAGGCCCGACACTACGGGGGGCCGGAAATCCGCGACCTGGGGAACCAGGAGGACCGCATATCCTTCGGAGACGGCAGGACCCTCCGCTTCGTCAACGTACCCGGCCTGCCGTCCGCGGGCTCGATATTCTGCCTGGACGAGCGTTCCGGGAGCCTGTTCACCGGCATGGCCCTGGGCTCGGTGGGAGGCGGCGAGGCCGAGGCGGACGAGGAGTCTCCCGGGAGGATCGAGTCCTTCCACGACTTCCTGTTTCCCGCCCTTGGCGCCCGGCCGGACGTGCTCGCGGTCCTGGCTTCCCTTTCACCCCGCAGGATCCTTCCCCGGAACGGTCCCCCCGTCGAACGGCACCTGTCCGTAGCCTCCATCCTGTTCGGCTGCGGGGGCGAGGCGGCCTGCGGGTCCGAGGGCATACCGGAAGCCTGCGTCCGCCTGATCGGGGAGGTGAACCAGCGCCTGGCCGACGTGTTCTCCCCGGCGGAGCTCCGGGAGGTCCTGACGGAGACCGGGCTCCGTTTCGGCGCGGACGGCCGACCGGAGCCCGGGGCCCTCGAGCCCTCGGCGCTGATGGAGCTGTATTTCGACACCCTGGCCCGGGTGAAGGGTCCGGTGTGGATCTCCCTCGTGCGGGCCCACGTCGCCCGGGGGACGGAGGCTCTGGGGATCCCCCTGCCCGCGGCGTTCGAGCGGTTCGGCCGGGAGATCGACCGTGGCATCGGCGGCTTGATCCGGGACGTCGAGAGGATCCGGACGGAGAATATCGAACTCCAGAAATCCATCATCCAGGCCAGCGACGACCATCTCAAGGATCCCGTCACAGGGTATTACAACGAGATCTTCTTCAAGGAATACCTGGACGACCTTCTCCTGGCGGAGGCGGGCGCCGGAACCTCGACGGGTTCCGTGGCCTTCATCCGCCTGGACGGCATCCGGAAGCTCAACGAGCGGTTCGGCACGGAGGCGGGAGACACCGCCCTGAAGGCCCTGGGGCTGCATCTGCTCGAAACCAAGAAACCGAACACGATCTTCTTCCGGATGAACGGCCCCCTGTTCGCTTGCTATCTGCAGGGGGACGCAAAGCCGCAGGCCGTGGACTACGTGCGGAGTCTGCAGGCGGAGGTGGAGGGCTCGGGACGCTTCGTGGAAAAGGTCACGGTGTCCGCGGCGATCGTGGAACCTTCCGAGATCTCCGCCGTGGCCGCGGAGACGGGAAAGCCCTACGCTTCCCTGATGAAGGTCTGCAAGGAGCGCCTCCATCTCCTGGACAAGCTCGGCCCGGCCTCCATCTGCCACGAGTCCTCGGTGACCCTCCGCAGGACCCGGGGAAACGTCCTAGTGATCGAAGCCAGCCCCTTCGAGGCCGACCTCCTCCGGAAGATCCTGGAACGGGAGGGCTTCGAGGTGCACTCGGTGACGAGGGGGGGCGAGGCGCTGGCCCACGCGGACCTCTACAGACCCGACGTGATCGTTTCGGAGATCTTCGTTTCCCAGATGGACGGCTTCCAGATCCGCCAGCGCCTGCTCGCGTCTCCGGACCTGAAGAACATCCCCTTCATCCTGGTTTCCTGGGACAAGGGGGTATCCGCCCTGCATCAGGCCTTCGACCTGGGAATACGGCATTTCTTCAAGAAGCCCGTTCAACCGGAAGAGCTCGTGGGGATCATCAAGCTGCTCGCCGGGGAAGCGGCCGAGGAGCGGCGGCCGTGATCCTGCCGTCCGCCCTCCTGGTCTTCTTCCTGGCGGCGAACGGCATCACGGTCCTGGCGCTCCTGGCAGCCAAACGGCGGGGGCGCAGGCTGTACCGCCGCACCCAGACCCTGCGGAGCTCGCTCATCTCTGCGGTGATCGACCGGGACCGGTCCGGGTTCGACAGGCTGGTCCGGAGATATTCCGGCCTCGCGATCCGGCTTTGGGCCGACCTGAGGGCGACCTTCTACTTCACGGACCGGGAGGCGGAGCCGGTGCTGGAGGTGTTCCGCTCGTCCGGGATCGAGGCGCGGCTCCTGCGGCGGCTCCGATCCCGGAGGCCCCTGGAACGGTTCCGGGCCGCCCGCATGCTCCTTCCCCTGGTGTCGCCGGGGATCGTGCCCGCCATCGCGGAAGCTCTGCATCGGGAGACCCGGGAATTCGTCCGGATCGCCCTGGTCAAGGACCTGCTGGCCGCGGATCTTCCGGCGGCCTACGACGCGATCGCCGAGAGCCTGCGGGACTGCGGGATGGGGTATTTCCGTTCCGTCCGTGCGATGCTGTCGGCGGTCGGGAACGGCTTCGTCGACTGGGCCCGGGATCGCCTGGTACCCTCGGACCCCGGGTTCGCCGTCGCGGTCCTGGCGGGTGCCCGGACCCACCCCGCCCCGTGGCTCCGGGATTTCGTCCTCATCTGTCTGGACCATGACGATCCCCGCATCCGGAGCTCCGCCATCGAGGCCGCGGAATCCCTCTATCCGGAGATGCTGGCCGGCCGCGCGGAGGATCCGGGGGCGGACATCGTGACCCGCCGGGCCTCCCTCCGCGCCCAGGCGGACATGTCCTATCCCCTGGACCTGGAACCCTTCGCCGAATACCTGACGGACCCGACCCTCCGGGACGTCGCGGCCTCCTCCCTCGCAGAATACCTCGGGCGGTACCCGGAGGAGGTCGGCCGGATCCTGGAACTCCTGGCCCGAATGCCGGATTCCGAGGCCGCCCGCGCCCTGGCGGGGGTCCTGGGGGTCCGCCTGCCCTTCCTGTTCGTCTCCGGAGAAGACCCCGGACGCTGCCGTCGCGTCGTGGAGGGCCTGGCCGCCTCGGGCCGCAGTTCGGAAATCATCGCCCTTCTCAACTCCAACCGGGATCCCGGTCTGGAGGGGTTCCTGCTGGAATGGATACGGCCCTACCTCGGGACGGTTCCGGAGTTCCGCAGGGACTGCGCGGGATACCTGGAGCCCCGCCTGCGGGATGCCCTGGGCATCGCCCCCGAGGAGATCCCCAAGAGCTCCCGCAAGATTCCCCTTACCCGCCGGGACCGTCTGCGCCTGGTGTTCGTGCTCGCGGCCGTGGTCGCCGTTCCCTCGGCGGCCATCGCCTACGGCCTTTCCGGGGCCACCATCGGCAGGACCTGGATCCTGCTCCGGGAGATCTTCCGCCTGTTCACCTGGGGCTTCGCCTTCTACGCGGTCTTCCTGAACCTGGTGTACATCGTCCTCCTGCTGCTGGCCGCCCGGAACCTGGGCGTCCAGGGGAGGTACTGGGCCGTCCTGGACAAGGAATTCCTGTTCACCCCGGGGATCATGCCGTCCATCTCGATCCTGGCGCCCGCGTACAACGAGGAAAAGACCGTGCTGGAGAGCGTGCACTCCCTGCTCTCCCTCCAGCACCCCGATTACCAGGTCATCGTCATCAACGACGGATCCTCCGACGATACGATGGGCGTCCTGGAGAAGGCCTTCGACCTGGAGCGGATGGATCCGAGCAGGACCGGATCCCTGGCTACGGCTCCCGTGCGGGGCGTGTACCGGTCGCCGGGCAATCCGAAGCTCCTGGTGGTGGACAAGGAGAACGGGGGGAAGGCGGACGCCCTGAACGCGGGCATCAACCTGGCCCGCTGCGAATACATCTGCAGCATCGATTCCGACTCCCTCCTCGAACCCGATGCCCTGCTCCGGATGACCGCGGAGGTGCTCACCTCGGACGTCGAGACCGTGGCGGTGGGCGGCAACATCCTTCCCGTGAACGGATGCACCGTGGAACGGGGCATGCTGCAGAAGATCGGCCTGCCCGCGAACCGGATCGCCCGGTTCCAGACCATCGAATACCTGCGCTCCTTCATAGCCGGCCGCCTGGGGTGGGCCCAGGTCAACGCCCTACTAATAATCTCCGGGGCCTTCGGGCTCTTCCGGAGGGACCGGGTGCTGGAGATCGGGGGCTACCTGACCGGGCGGGGGGAGTTCAAGCGGGACACGGTCGGGGAGGACATGGAGCTGGTCGTCCGCCTGGTCCGGAGGATGCGGGAGTCCCGGCGGAAGTACCGGATACGGTACGCCGCCACGGCGAACTGCTGGACCGAGGTCCCCGAGAGCCTGGGCAGCCTGTACAAGCAGAGGGACCGCTGGCATCGGGGCCTGGTAGAGATCATGACCTGGCACAGGAGCCTGCTGTTCAATCCGAAGTACGGATCGGCGGGTCTGCTGGCCTTTCCCTACTTCCTCGTGTTCGAGGTGATCGGTCCCTTCTACGAGTTCGCCGGGTATCCCCTGATGATCCTGGGCTTCGCGGTCGGGGCCCTCAGCCTTCCCGTCTTCCTGGTCATGTTCAGCGCGGTCCTGTTGTTCGGCCTGCTCATCTCCCTGGTCTCCCTGGCCCTGTCCGAACGTGACATCGTGTACTTCCGGCCGGCGGAGCTGGCCCGGCTCCTGGGGTACTCGATCCTGGAGAACTTCGGGTTCCGCCAGCTCATGGGCTGGGTCCGGGTGTTCTCGGTCCTCCAGCTCCTGACCCGGAACAAGGGTTGGCAGAAGCTGGAGCGGAAGGGCTTCCAGGGATCTACGGTTCCAGGGCCAGCTCCGTCACCCCCGCTGCCAGGTCGATGACGAAGGTCCCGTTCGCCCCGGGGGGCGCGGCGATGCGGAAACCTTCGGGAAGCCGTATGCCGAGCCCCCGGACGGGGAGGGTCGCGGAGAGCCGGAGGACCCGGCGGTCTCCGGACCGGATCAGA
The DNA here is from genome assembly GCA_041738475.1 of Treponematales bacterium. GTDB lineage: Bacteria > Spirochaetota > Spirochaetia > Treponematales > UBA12059 > JAAYUR01. The sequence continues at coordinate 1,076 of JBGSPT010000203.1, read as the reverse complement.
TCGACTTGGACCTCGTCCCGGGCCGTCCACCAATCCCCGAACTCGCGCAGGGTCCCCCACCAGGCCTTTTCGCGCATCCGCTCCGAGAAGGCCTTGAGGAACCGGAGCTTTTCGGCGGTCACGTTCGGGTGGATGAGGATCACGAAGAGCCCTCCGTACCGGGAGATCTTGCCCGCCAGCTCCACAGCCTTGTCGACACGGCCGTCCATGGGCGGTTCCTTCTCGTCCTCCACGGTGATGGGGAACTCGTAGACCGCGGTCTCCGACCGGTACAGGCGGTCGTGGTTCAGGCGGAAGGGCAGGTGGGTCATCACGTCGTTCGCCGCCACCGCGGAGGAATACCGATACCCCGCGGATTCCAGGGACTGGGGGAGGGAAAAGGGGTTGGCCAGGAACCCGGGCCGGAACGAATCGACCCGGGACCGGGACAGGCGTTCGATCAGGAACTTGCTGACCCGCAGTTCTCCCATGACCGTCGCGTTTTTCGTGTAGTAGAACTCGATGATCCGGGGCTGGTAGTCGGGATAGGATTCCCGGAAAGTGCCCGGGGGCACCCGGGCGAACATGTCCGTATGGCAGACCGAGTGGCTGGCCAGCTCCATCCCCAGGTCCTCAAGCCGTGCCAGGAGTTCCGGGGTCCGCTCGTCGAAGAAGACCTCGTCGAAGAAATCCCGGAAGTACTTGGTCTGCAGGAAATAGGTCGCGCCGTATCCCATGCTGCGTTCGTACCGGGCGTACTCCACGCTGTTGGCCAGGGACCCCGCGTAGTCCACGTCGTGGGAGACGATGACCGACAGGGGCATGCCGTCCGGGGCGGGGTGGAGGAAGGCCGCATCCGGTTCGTATGCGCGGTACACCTCTCCGAGGAACCGGAGCAGGGAGTCCACGGAGGGCTCGAAGGCATTCACGTAGCTGCGATTGGCCTCGTCGTCCCGGTTTGCCTGGGCGCCTTGGATGTACCGGCCGAGGTCGAAGCCGAAGGCTATCGCCGCCCCGGTCCCGGCGCGGCGCAGGATGACCGCCGCTCCCCCGTCCTCGTACCGGGCGAGCACCTCCGGGGGGTCCGAGAAGGCCGC
>JBGSPT010000196.1:0-4269 GCA_041738475.1 Treponematales bacterium | reverse complement strand
GCCTTCTGGTAGAGGTTGTAGATGTGGGTGCGCACCGTGGCCGGTGATATCCCCAGCTCCGCGGCGATCTCCTTGTTCGCGAGGCCCCGGGCGATCAGGACCGCCATCTGGGCTTCCCGGCCGGACAGACCCAGGGCCCGGATCCGTTCTTCGGGTACTGAATCCAGGACCGGGGCGCCGGAGTCCCCGGGCTTGAGCAGTCGAACGGCGGCGCCCATGGACACGATGTTCCAGGACAAATAGAACAGGTGGTCCAAGGACAAGAAGGGCAGGCCGGCCAGGCCCGCGGTCTCGACGGCGTACTCGACGAGGCCCATGGGGGCGAAGGCCAGGGCGCAGGCCCCGTAGGCCCTGAGAAGGGGACGGAGGGCGGGGGGCTCCTCGGGAGGTAGGGGGCCCCGGGCGGTGACGCCGAAGGCGGCCATGGCCAGGCCGGTCAGGATGTACCCCGCAAGGCTCCAGGCCTCCGAGTCCAGGAGCGCCCGGGCCTCGGGGCGGGAAAGACCCGCGGCCGCCAAGGCCAGGCTCGCCAGGCTTTTCAGGATCACCAGTCCCGCCAGGATTTCCGCCGCCGCGGGATAGGTCTTCCTCCGCGAAGACGGGGGCGAGATCCGCCGGACCAGGAGGATCGCCACCGCATAGATCGCGGCGTTGATTCCCGTCAGAACCATTCCCAAGAAACGGGCCAGCGGTACCGGCAGGGCTCCCCACAAGCCGTAGAGATAGGCGTATAGGGCGATCAAGCCCAGACCCACCAGGAAGAGCGCCTGGAAAACCAGCAGGGGCCGGATCAGCCGGCTGCGCACCCGGAGGCCCAGGACGAAAAGAGCCGCTCCTCCCATGAATCCCGTGGCGAAAAAGAGGATGTAGAATCCGAGGATCACATGCTGCATGGCCGCTCCCGGGGATCGGATTCCGGCAGGATAGCATAGAAGGAGCCGGGAGTCAGTGGACAGTGGACGGTGGTCTGGAGGAGCCGGGCTCCCTGCACGATCCTCGGCCGATCTTGAGTCCTCCCGATGGCGGAGTCCCGGGCCGGGAGATTATACTTCGATCCGAGCGCGGCCGAACGCGCCTGAGTTTCGAGGCGGAGAACCTCGCCCGTACTCGGCTACTTCGTGCTGCTGTCCACCGTTAACGGACCACCGTCCACTGAACTGGCACGATGATTGCTATAAGATTCGCATCCAGGATCGAAAGGAAGCCACACCATGTTGCTGCTCGTCAAGAACGCCGACCTCTACGCCCCCGAGCATGTCGGAACGCGGGACATCCTCATCGCAGCGGGCCGGATCGTCGCCGTAGCCGACCGGATCGATCCCTCCGGGATTCCGGCACCCTGCGAGGTCCTGGACGCCCGGGGGCTTGCCGTCGTGCCGGGATTCGTCGACTCCCATGTCCACGTGACCGGCGGGGGCGGGGAGGGCGGTTACCGGACCCGCACCCCCGAACTGGTCCTGTCCGGCGCCCTGCGGGCCGGGGTGACCACGGTGGTGGGGGTTCTGGGCACCGACGGCGTGGCCCGCAGCATGGAGGCCCTTGTGGCCAAGCTCTACGGCCTTCGGGAGGAGGGCATCTCGGCCTACGGCTACACGGGCTCCTATCGGGTTCCCCTGACGACCGTGACGGGGGACCCGGTCCGGGACATCATGATGATCGAGCCCCTTCTGGGCATCGGGGAGCTGGCGATCTCGGATCACCGGTCCTCCAAGCCCACGGACTCGGAGCTTGCCCGGATCGCCTCGGAAGCCCGGCTGGGGGGCATGCTCTCGGGAAAGGCGGGGGTCGTGAACGTCCACCTGGGGGACGCTCCCGCGGGGTTCGAGCCCCTGGAGCGCATCGTGGCCCCCGGGGACCTTCCCCGAACCCAGTTCCTGCCCACCCACTGCAACCGGAACCCCATCGTCCTGGAGCAGTCCGTGGCCTGGACCCTTGCGGGAGGCTTCGCGGACTACACGACCAGCACGGTGCCCCGGTTCCTGGAGGAGGGGGAAACCTCCGCGGCCCAGGCTTTCGCCCTCTGCTTGTCCCGGAAGGTCCCTGCGGACCGGGTCACCTGGTCCAGCGACGGACAGGGAAGCCTGCCTTCCTTCGATTCGGACGGGAAGCTCTCGGGCCTCCTGGTGGGTACCTGCGCAAGCCTTTTGTCCGCCCTCCGGGAAGCCGTGGACCTCCGGAGGATTCCCCTGGAGACGGCCCTTCTTCCGATCACCGCCAATCCGGCGGCGGCCCTCAAGCTTTCCCGCAAGGGGCGGATAGCCCCGGACATGGACGGGGACCTGGTGGTCCTGGACCGGAATCTCAAACCCGCGTCGGTCGTGGCCCGGGGCCGGGTGATGATCCGGGATGGAAAGGATCTTGTCTCGGGCACCTTCGAGAACATCGATCCGCTGGAGGCGGCTCCGTGAGGGTGGCCGTGGTCGCGGGCAGCGAGAGCACCGCCCGCGTCCTTGTCCGCCAGCTGGCCGAGTACGTGGAGGGCCGGGCCGAGCTTGTTCCGTACTGGGTGGACGAAGGCCTGACGGAGCCTCCCGAGGCGGACCTGGTGGTGCTCTCCAGCGACCTGGTCCGGAACGAGTTGGCGGCCTTAGGGCTCCTTCCCCGGGGGCCGGAACCCCTGGTGGTCCGGCGCATCGTGGACTGCGACGCCCTGGAGCGTGTCGTGGCCCTGCCCCCGGGTCTGCCCGTCCTCTTCGTGAACGACCGCCCCGAGACCGCCCGGGACTGCGTGGATTCCCTCCGGGACCTGGGCCTGGACGGGGTGGACTGGCTTCCCTGGAATCCCGAGGACCCCCCGCCACCGCCCAGGTACCGGATCGCCGTGGTGGCCGGGGAGCCGGACCTGGTGCCCCCGGGCATGGACGAGGTGATCGACATCGGGGTCCGGATCCTGGACTTCGGAAGCCTGGCGGAGATCTTGAAGCGCCTCGGGATGGGAGAAACGGATATCGGAGGCTATTCCCGGCGCTACCTGGCCAAGATCGTCAACCTGGCCCGGCGCCTGGCCCGGTCCACCGAGGAGGCCCGTCGGCTCTCCGGCCACCTGGGTTCCGTGATCGACTCCCTCCGCCACGGCGTCCTGGTATACGACGAGGAGGGCCGCGTCTCGGTGTGCAACGAGGAGCTGCGGGAGCTGTTGAACCTCCGGCCGGGAAGCGGGCCGGGCGCGGCCCTGGGATCCCTGATCCGGAACCGGGAACTCCTGGGCTTCCTGGACTGCCGCTGCGCCGAGGAGGAGGGGACCTTCAAGCTTCCCGAGGGCACCGTGATCGTCCGGCGCTTCGACCTGGGGGAGGGCGGGCACACCGTGGCGGTCTTCCGCAGCGAGGGGCCCGAGGCCTCCCGGCTGGGACGGGAGTATCGCCGCCGGGGACACGTGGCCAAATGGACCCTGGAGGATATCGCGGGGGAAAGCGAGGCGGTCCGGAGGGCCAAGCGGATCGCCACGCGTCTGGCCGCCACGGATCTTTCCATCCTGATCCACGGCGAGAGCGGCACGGGCAAGGAGCTCTTCGCCTCGGCCATCCACGCCGCCAGCGCCCGGTCCGCGGGGCCTTTCCTGGCCGTGGACCTGGGCGCCCTTTCGGATGACCTGGTGGAGAGCGAGCTCTTCGGCTACGAGGAAGGGGCCTTTACGGGTGCCAAGAAGGGCGGGAAGACGGGACTCTTCGAACTGGCCGACGGAGGCACCCTCTTCCTGGACGAGATCGGGAACGTCTCCCCCAAGGTCCAGACCCGTCTGCTCCGGGTCCTCCAGGAAAAGGAGGTCATGCGTGTGGGCGGTGCGGACCTGAAGCGGGTGGACGTCCGGGTGATAGCGGCCACCAACGAGGACCTCCTGGACAAGGCCCGGAAGGGCCGGTTCCGGGAGGATCTCTACTTTCGGCTCAAGATGGGCTGGCTCCGCATCCCGCCCCTCCGGGAGCGGAAGCAGGATATCCCCCGTCTCGTCCGACGCTTCCTGGAACTGGAGGGCGCCGGGGACGTTGCGGTGAGCCCCGAGGTCCTGGCCGCCCTGGAGTCCCGGGACTGGCCGGGGAACGTCCGGGAGCTCCGAAACGCCCTGACCTACATGCTGGCGGTCCGGGAGGACCGGGAGATCTCCGTCGCGGACCTGCCGGAGCCCGAGTACTTCGCGCCCCGGGAGGCGGAGTCCGAAAGCTTCCGGCGTACCCTGGACGGGGATGCCGGCCCGGCTGCCCTGCTGGGTTCCGAGGACCGCTTCGTCCTGGGGGCGGTGGCGGAGCTGGAGGCCGAGGGCAAGGCCGC
>JBGSPT010000190.1:0-3937 GCA_041738475.1 Treponematales bacterium | reverse complement strand
CCGCCGCGCCCCGGCCCCCATTCTACCTCGGCACCTCGGAAAGGGGAATGCCCAGGGCCTTGGCCACCCCCTCTCCGTAAGCCGGATCGGCCTTGAGGCAATTGCCGATGTGCCGAACCTTGATCTCCCGGGGGGCGTCCCCCATTGCCCGGGCTGTGTTGCCGAAGAGGGCCTCCTTCTGGGCGGGATTCATCATCCGGAACAGGTTCCCGGGCTGAGAATAATAGTCGTCATCGTCCTCGCGGAAATCCCAATGGTCCGCCGCCCCCTCCAGGGCCAGGGAAGGTTCCGCGGCATCCGGCTGTTCGTTCCACTCGCCGTAGGAGTTCGGCTCGTAGCCGAGGGTCGAACCGTAATTCCCGTCCACCCGCATCGCGCCGTCCCGGTGGAAGGAATGGTAGGGGCAGCGAGGCGCATTGACCGGTATCTGCTGATGGTTCACCCCAAGCCGATAGCGCTGGGCGTCGCCGTAGGAAAAGAGCCGGCCCTGCAGCATCTTGTCCGGGGAAAAACCGATTCCGGGCACGATGTTGGCCGGATTGAAGGCGGCCTGCTCCACGTCCTGGAAATAATTATCCGGGTTGCGGTTGAGTTCCAGGACACCCAGCTCCCGCAGCGGATAATCCCCGTGCGGCCAGACTTTCGTGAGGTCGAAGGGATTGAAGGGGAATTTCGAGGCATCCCGCTCCGGCACGACCTGGATGTACGCGGTCCAGCGCGGGAAATCCTTGCGCTCGATCGCATCGTACAGATCCCGCTGGTGGCTCTCCCGATCCTTGGCGACGATCGCTTCGGCTTCCGCGTCCGTAAGGCATTTAATGCCCTGCTGGGTCTTGAAATGGAACTTAACCCAGAACCGTTCGCCTCCGGCGTTGATGAGCGAGAAGGTGTGGGAACCGTACCCGTTCATGTGCCGGTAGGAAAGGGGGATGCCCCGTTCGCTCATGGTGATGGTCACCTGGTGGAGAGCCTCGGGCAGGCTGGTCCAGAAATCCCAGTTGTTTTTCGCGCTCCGGAGGTTTGTGCGCGGATCCCGCTTGACCGCATGGTTCAGGTCCGGGAACTTGAGGGGATCCCGGAGAAAGAATACCGGTGTATTGTTGCCGACCAGGTCCCAGTTCCCCTCCTCAGTATAGAATTTCATGGCAAAACCGCGGATGTCGCGCTCCGCGTCCGCCGCGCCCCGCTCCCCGGCCACCGTGGAGAACCGGACGAAGAGCTCCGTCTTTTTTCCTACCTCCGAGAAGATCTTGGCCTTGGTATACCGCGTGATGTCCTTCGTCACCGTGAAGGTCCCGAAGGCGCCCGAACCCTTGGCGTGCATCCGCCGCTCGGGGATGACCTCCCGGTCGAAGTGCGCGAGCTTCTCCAGGTACCAGACGTCTTGGAGGAGCATGGGGCCCCTCTTTCCGGCGGTCATGGAATTCTGGTTGTCCGGCACCGGCGCCCCGGCGCGGGTGGTCAACTTTTTCGCTTTGTCCATTCCGAATCCTCCTTAGCGCCGTCCCGAAGCCTGCGGCTTGGGTCGTCACCGGACCGCGGCGCCGGCCCGATCTCCGGGAACCGGCGCCTGTGCGCCTACTTCTTGTTGATTGCCGCCAGGACGTTCTCCTTGGCGATCTTCTTGGTGCAGAAGAACCAGTCGTGGCAGGTTACCCCTGACTCCTTGCCGTCCATGCGGTCCTTGGCCACCCCGCAGGAACCGGCGGGGGGCACGATGACGTCGTCCCCGGGGCGCCAGTCCGCGGGACAGGCCACGGAAAAGGCGTCCGCGGTCTTGAGGGCCTGGACGACCCGGATGAGCTCGTCGAAGTTGCGCCCGATGGACAGGGGGTAGTAGATGACCGCCCGGATCACGCCCTTGGGGTCGATGAAGAAGACCGCCCGCACCGCCTTGGTGGCGGCCTCCCCGGGCTGGATCATGCCGTATTTCTTGGCCACCTCCATGGTGATGTCCTCGATCAGGGGGAACTTCACCTCCACGTCCTTCATGCCCTTGTACTGGATCTTCTCCTTGATGGTCCGGAGCCAGGCGATGTGGCTGTACAGGCCGTCCACCGAAAGCCCCACGAGCTTGCAGTTGAGTTCCGCGAATTTCTGCTCCAGGCTGGCGAAGGTCATGAACTCCGAGGTGCACACGGGGGTGAAGTCCGCGGGGTGGCTGAACAGGATCACCCAGCTGCCCTCGTACTGCTTCGGGAAGTCGATCTCCCCCTGGGTGGTGACGGCCTTGAAGGCCGGGGCCTTGTCCCCGATGCGGGGCATGGGCTGGATCGCGGTCTGGTCGCTGGTTTCCATAGGTACTCCTTGTCGACAGGCACGTCGTGCCGAGGATGATTTTTCGGAGACTTCCGCCGCCTACGGCTTCGGGCGGACTCCAAGTATACATCTGCAGAATCCATGCCAAGGCGGTGTTCATCGCGCGGACGCGGTTCAGGAGGGGCTCAACCGGGTTTCCAACGGGAAGGCTTGCCTTCCACCGAAAAATCGGCGATAATTTCACCGATATGTCGGTGAACACCGAAAAATCGATGCACGACGGGTCCGGAATCCCTCGGCTCGGCATGGCCCAGGAACCCTGGCTGGCCCCGGAAGGGACCATGGACATCGTCCTGGAATCCCTGCGCCAACTGATCGACTACGAGCTGGCGGTCATCCTGAGCTTCGAGGGAAAGGACACCCTGCGGGTCCGGACCATGAAGGGCCCCCTGGCCACCCGCCGCCTGGCGGACTTCTCCATTTCCCTCCTGGAACGCCGGGACTTGGCCCTCCTCCTGGCCGCCGGGGAGCCCCGTCTCCTGGATACGGAACCGGGCTTCGTGGACACCTACGCGGAGATCCTGGACCTGCCGGAGGGTCATTCCTGCCTGGCCGCCCCCCTGACCGTGGAAGGGACCGCCATAGGCCTCCTAACCTTCGACCATCGAACCTGCGGCGTCTTTTCCGATCAGATCCTCCGGTTCATCGGGGTGATCTCCCGGCTCATCGCCGTGGCCTTGGCCCAATCGGAGGCGTCCCGAAACCTCCGGGACCGGAATCGCCTGCTCCTGGAAGAGCGCAACCGACTCCTGACCCGGGACGCCGAGGCCTTCCGGGATCTGGCGGGGACCTCCCCGGTCTGGGTGGAGGCCCTGGACGCGGTCAAGCTGGTGGCGGCCACGGAGTCTCCGGTCCTCCTTTTGGGGGAGACGGGAACGGGCAAGGAGGAGGCAGCCCGGGCCATCCACAAGCTTTCCGCCCGGTCCGCAGGCCCCTTCGTGGCGGTGAACTGCTCGGCCCTCCCTGCCTCCCTGGCGGAGAGCGAGCTCTTCGGCCACGAGAAGGGTTCCTTCACCGGTGCCCAGGCCCTGCGGAAGGGACGCTTCGAGCTGGCCCACGGGGGAACCCTCTTCCTGGACGAGATCGGGGACCTCCCCCTGGAGATCCAGCCCAAGATCCTCCGGGCCCTGCAGGAGGGCCGCTTCGAGCGGGTCGGGGGCGAGTCCTCGGTGTCCGTGGACGTCCGGATCGTGGCCGCCACCCACGTGGACCTGGGCACCGCCGTGGAGGAGGGGACCTTCCGGGAGGACCTGTTCTACCGGGTCGCGGTTTTCCCCATCCGGATGCCCCCCCTCCGGGAGCGGGGCCAGGACTCGATCCTGATCGCCGAGCTCTTCGCGGCGCGGCTCCGGAACCGTCCGGGCTGGCAGGACCTGGCCTTCAGCGCCGACGCCCTGGACCTGATCGCCCGGAGGGACTGGCCGGGGAACGTCCGGGAGCTCCGCAACGCTGTGGAGAGGGCGGCCATCCTGGCCAAGGGCGGAATCATCGGAACCGAAGAGCTCTGCGCCGGGGACTGGGCCCAGGGCAGGACCGCGGGACCTCCGGGGCATCCTGTCCACGGGGCCTGCGCGGATTCGCCGGGGGTTCCGGAATCGTCCTTCCGTGCCGCGACGCT
>JBGSPT010000168.1:0-4037 GCA_041738475.1 Treponematales bacterium | reverse complement strand
CATCGACCGGGATACCACCTGCGCCATCGTCGGTGGGATCGTGGTCCTCTCGGCCCCCGGCGGCGTGCCCGAGGCTTGGGCCCGGGCCGCGGAGCCGTTGCCGGAGTTCGCTTGATCGAGAAGACTGGTACCCGACAGGATATACGTCAGCCGATTTGTTGAATATTCCTGGTCTGATCTTCAATTTCCAACAAGGTCAACGCCTTGGATATAAGATTGAATGCTTCCAGGCTTACAGCACCGCCGCGAGATCCGTGCTCCGGAAATCTTCCCCTTTGAAAAGGAGAGGCTCGTCCAGGAGCTTGGCCAGGGCGTAGGAGGCGCAGTCCCCCAGGTTGAGTCCTGCGGGATGCCGGCCCTTACCGAACCTCCGCCAGGCGTCCAGGGCGATCTCCGAGAGCCCGGAATCGAAGGCGATGACCTCCATGCCGCAAGCCGCCATGAGACGGGAGAAGGCCCGGGCCCCGATCGCGCCTTTCCGGGCTTCCGCCACGACGGCGGCCTCCAGGCGGGACACGGAGCTCATGTACCGCCTCCCCGGCCTGGCGAGGGCGTCCGCGTACAGGTCCGCGTCGGGCTCTCCCAAAAGAACGGCCAGGACGGCCGATGAATCCACCACCATGGTCAGGGTGCCCCTTCCGGTCCGTATCCGAGGATCTCCTCCGCGCTTCGGGCGTCCTGGTCTGGGGCCTCGGCGCACTCCCGGGCGATGGCGAGCAGTTCCTCCCGGAGCCCGGCGGCCGAGGCGTCCATCGCCTCGAGCTTGCCCGCCAACGCATCCCCGATGGCGTCGGTCATCGTGCGTCCGGTCCTGCGCGCCAGTTCCCGGGCCCGCATCTCCACGATCTCGCTCCGAATGCTGAGCGGCATGATTCCTCCGTATATACAAAACTATTAGGTATATACTACTTCGTCAATCCCGATCTGTTATATACTTGTCGGAAGCAAAGGCTCGACCTTCGGAGGCACCATGAACGTGGAACTTCGCCCCGTGGACAAGGACAACTTCGACGAGATCGTGGCCATGCCCCGGCAGGACCACGTGGCCCCGAACATGAAGAGCCTGGCTCAGGCCTGGCTCTACCCGACCCTCCGCCCCCGGGCGATCTACGCGGACGGCAAGCTCGCGGGGTTCTGCATGAGCGGCATCGACGACGATGCGGACGATCCGGCCAACCGGGGCATACCCTGGATCGTGCGGATGTACGTCCTTCCGGACCTGCACGGCCGGGGGATCGGGAGCGCCGCGGTCCGGCTCCTGGTGGGGGAGATCCGCCGGGACTATCCCGCGGCCGCCCGCGTTCGGCTGTCCACCCATCCGGAGAACGCCCACGCCATCGGGGTCTACCTCAAGGCGGGTTTCCGGGATACCGGGATCCTGGACGACGGTGAGGAGGTCTTCGAGCTGGCCCTTTGAAGGAGCCCGCGCCCGGTCCCCGCTCTCAGACCTCGAACCTCTGGCCCAGCTTGGCGAAGCCCGCGAAACCGTCCTTCTTCGCCTCCGCGGCCCAGTCGACCTCGTTGCCGAAGTGGTCCTTCCCGATGAGGACGTAGTCCTGGTAGTGGGACAGCCACATCTTGGCCTTGACCTGGGGATCCAGCTTGATGGAGTTGGCGCTTTCGTAACCCGCCAGCTGGGCGTAGTTCGCGTGTACCCCGGATCCGAACTTGTACCGTCCCCATTTCTGGGGCTCGATTCCCCGGGCCAGGAGATCCAGGGCCTCCATCTCGTCCCCCGGCCAGGCCTTGGGTACCCCGTCCTGGACCCAGGTCTTGGCGCCCTCGGGGAAGCGCAGATCGATGCCCGTGCACTCGCAGTCCTGGAAGATCAGGTCCGCCCGCTTGTAGTACTCCTCGATCTGACGGGGCGAGCAGTGCTGGCTGTCCGTCACGAAGTACACGGACTTGCGCCCCTCCCGGCTGAACAGGATCCCGAAGGAGGGCATGATGACGGAACCGGACATGATGTGGATCTGCTGGATCAGGTCCACGGTCCAGCCCTGCCACTCGAAGCGCTTGTTCGGCTCGATCGGGACCGGTTCGAAGAAGGTCTCCAGGTTCGAGACGAAACCCTCCATGGACTCAAGACCTCCCCGGAGGGTCTTGTCCCAGAGGTCCCGGAGGAGCTGGACGTTGCCGATCAGCCGGGGGGCGTAGCTCCCCTCCCTCCAGGACCGGGGGTGCCGGGCCCAGTCGTACCGGGCGAAGGCGAAGTATTCCAGGCCCCCGACGTGGTCCGCGTGGAGGTGGCTCACGTAGATGTCGTGGATGTCCTGGGGCTTGTACCGGGCCGTGACCAAGGCCTGGGGGGTCTGCATGCCGCAGTCGATGAGCATGCGCCGGCCGGCTTCCTCGATCACGAAGGACTGGTTGAAGGATTCGCTGGAAAAGGCGTTGCCGCATCCGATGACGTGGATCTTCATGGATGTTCGCTCCTTTGAAATGATTCTCGATCCTTCAGTCTATCGCGGTTCTAGAAATCCATCCTGATTAGCGAGGGGCTCCAAATTCCGGAATCACCCCGCCACCCGAAGGAAGACCGCGGCCACGAAGCCCAGGATGGTGGCCATGCCGGTGACGGAGCCGCCGTGCTCGTAGGCCTCGGGCATCATGGTCTCCGCCAACATGGCCAGCATGGAGCCCGCGGCCAGGCTCTCGAAGAGGGCCACCAGCTCCGTGGGGGCCGAGCGGAAGGCCAGGTTGCCGATCCCCGCGCCAACCGCGGTCAGGACCACGATGGAGCCCCAGAGGGCGGTGATCCTCCACACCGACATGCCCATCTTCCGCATCCCCACCGCGCTGGACAGGGCCTCGGGGTAGTTGGCGATGAAGAGTCCCAGGATCAGGGCCAGGCTGGCCTTCTCCGCCCCGATCATGCTGGCCCCGATCACCGCGGACTCGGGTATCCCGTCCAGGAGGATTCCCAGCCATATGCCCATGGGTGCCCCGCCTTTTTTCTTGCCCCCAGCCGCGGCCAGGGCTTCGTCGAGTTCCAGGGAGCTGGGCCGCCATTCCCCGGATCCCGCGGCGCGGGCCCAGGCCGCGGGGTCCACGGTTGCGGCGGCTTTTTCCAGGGCTTCTCGGCGCTGGCCGGACAGGCGCTCCACCGCCTCCCGTAGCTTGGGGTTGGCCGCCAGGAGGCGGTCGAAGGCTTCCTTGCGCAGGGTCAGCAGGGTAGCCTCCTCCAGGGCCGTCACATCCGCGGTACGGGTCTCTCCGGTGAGCAGGGCCATCTCCCCGACCATGTCCCCCGGGCCCAGCACGGCCAGGCGGGATCCCGCCCGGGCGACCTCCAGGCTGCCTGACTCCACGAGATAGAGCTCGGCACCGGGCTCCCCGGTGCGGATGACCGGGGTGCCGGCGTCGCAGATCACCCGGGACACCTGGTCCGCCAGGCTGCGGACCTCCGCGGGAGGCAGGCTGGCGAAGAGGGGGACCTTTGCCAGGCTCTCGAACAGGAGCCGGGCGTCCCGTCGGCGGTCGGTGCGCAGGCGACGGGAGAGGGTGGACTGCTTGCGCAGGAACCCGCCCGCGCCGTTCACGAAATGATCCAGGGTGACGAAGAGCAGGCCCCCGGCCACGCACCCGAGGCCGATGGGCCAGAAGCTTCCGTGGAGGCGCTCCACCGCCTCGCCGATCAGCTCCAGGGAGAGGGCCGCGAAGAGGGCCCCCGCCCCGAAGGCCATGACCGCCGCGGAGACCCGGGGAGGCGGCTTCAGGAAGATCCCGGTCCAGGCGCCCAGGAGGAGGCTGCCCGCGGAGAGGGCGCCGAAGACCAGGGCCGAGAGGGCCTGGGAAATCGCCAGGGGATCCATGGTACCTCCTTGCCCGGCCGGGATGCCGAAGGCCGGATGCGGCCCCGGGGGTCATGAAGCCCGTGAAGGCGCGGCGGCCGCCGGTTCAAGTATCGGGCATGGCCGGGTCGGGCGCCAGGGGTGCGGCCTCCTCATCCCGGAGCCCCGACGACCGTGACGTTGTCCACCGCGCGAAGGACCAGGCGATGCTCCCGGACCAGGTCCTCCCAGGCGCGGACCCCC
>JBGSPT010000167.1:0-5742 GCA_041738475.1 Treponematales bacterium | reverse complement strand
GGCCAGGAGTCGGCGGGCGGGGCCCTTCCACCGGCCCGCGGCGACGGAAGAGCCCACCACGAAGGTGTCATAGGCTTCGAGTTCCCGGCGGCCGACCTTCCGGGCGTCCAGGACCCGGGTCTCCCGGCCGTCCGCCTCTTTGAGTGTATCCGCGATGAGCCGGGCGCTGCGCTCCGTCATGCCCCACCGGGTCGAATATGCGATCAGGGTTTTCATACTCTCTCCCAAGAAAAGCCCCCGGCGAACGCCGGGGGCCGTTGGATTCAGGTGTTCCGGAAGTCCGGACCTAGAACTTCCACTGTTTCTGCCGGGTCAGGTAGGTCCGGACCAGATCATAGTCCGAATCCTTGGCCGGGGCGTAGCCCTCGTGGTTGTAGATCTTCCGCATGATCTCAAGGCCCGTCGGATCCTTCATCATGTTGATGAAGGCCATCCGGATGGCTTCCTTGAGCTTGGGATCCAGGTTGGGGATAACGGAGATCGTGTCGTTGGGGATCTCGGAAGTATTGGAAACCAGGACTACCTTCTTCATGAGGTCCGGGTAGAAGGATTCCTTCTCGAAAAGGTTGCGGGCGTCCTTGAAGGTGAAGGCCGCCTCGGCCTGGCCGTTGAAAACCGCGGTGATGGCGTTGTCGTGCCCCCCGACGTTCACCCAGGTCACGTCCTTTTCGGGGTCCAGCCCCGCGTCCGCCAGGAGGTTGGCGGGCCATACGAAGCCGGAGGTGGAGGTGAAGGAGGCAATGGCTATCTTCCTTCCCTTCAGGTCCTGGACGCTCTTGATCCCCGAGTCCGCCGCGGCCACGAGCTGGGACTTGTAACCGGAAACCATGGGCAAGTCCTTGCGGAGCTTCCCGTTGTCGTCCACGTCGAAGCGCAGGGACTTGAGGATGGCCTCGGCGGCACCCTCGTCGGCGGCCATGACGTAGGCGGTGGTGGCCAGGAGGCCGACGTGGATCTGGCCGGAGGCCATGCCCTCGATCAGGGCGTTGTAGTCCGTGGCCACGGTGACGTTGACCTTGCGCTTGAGTTGGGCTTCCAGCATCTGCTGCATGGGCATGCGCTGGGCGTCCAGGTAGGCGGCGTCCCGGGAGGGGATCAGCTGGACCTGGAGTACATCCGGGTTCACGGCCTTCTCCTTTGTGCCGTCCGCGAAGAGGGCCAGAGGGAGGGCCAGGGCAAGGATGAGGACTAGGGCGATACGGTTCTTCATGGGATCCTCCTATGAATGTGCGGATACCGCGAACAAGATTCTAAAGATATGGTACTCTAGCAGGGCCGTTCTGTACATACGATTTTTCATCGGATAGAGTATCGGATGCCTCGCGGGCCGCCCGGGAATTCCGGCCGCTTGCGAGGGGGCCCGGACCCGAAATCCCTGTCGCCCGAAAGGAGCGCCCATGATCCAGTTCACCAACGTCTCCAAGACCTACCCCAACGGGGTCCAGGCGCTCAAAGAAATTGATCTTACCATCAATAAGGGCGAGTTCGTGGCCATCCTGGGCCTCTCGGGGGCCGGGAAGTCCACCCTCCTACGCCTGATCAACCAGCTGATCGACACCACCGAGGGCGAGGTCACGGTCAACGGGGTGGTCGTGAACAAGGCGGCCGGCAAGACCCTGAGGAACGTCCGCCGCCAGATCGGGATGATCTTCCAGGGCTTCAACATCGTAAAGCGCATGTCCGTCCTGGCCAACGTCCTGTCCGGACGGGTTGCCTACAACCCCACCTGGCGGACGGTGCTGGGCCTCTTCCCGGAGGAGGACAAGCAGATAGCCTACCGGGCCCTAAAACGGGTGGATATCCTGGAGAAGGTCCACACCCGGGCCAGCGAGCTCTCCGGGGGCCAGCAGCAGAGGGTGGCCATAGCCCGGGCCCTGGCCCAGGAGCCCCTGGTCATGCTGGCCGACGAACCCGTGGCCTCCCTGGACCCGGTCACCACGATCCAGGTCATGGACTACCTCAAGAAGATCAACCGGGAGGACGGAATCACCACGGTGGCCAACCTCCACCACGTGGACCTGGCCATGAAGTACGCCACCCGGGTGGTGGGCATCCGGGCGGGGACCATCGTATACGACAAGCAGATGAAGGACATCGACCAGGGCAACTTCCTCCGGGAGATGGAACAGGTCTACGGGCGCCGGATCCACGCGGACGAGGTCCTGGGGGACGAGGAATGAGCGGCCCGGTCGAGCGGATCGTCGTACCCAAGCCGGACCACCTGAGGCGTAACCTCATCATCCTGGGGGTCACGACCCTGATCGTGGGGAGCGCCTGGTTCGCGGGCTTCGATATCGGCAGGATCCTCATGAACCTCCGGAAGGGAGGCCGCCTCCTGGGGCGCATGTTCCTCCGGCCCGACTGGGCCTATACTCCCCGGATCGTGGACCCCCTCCTGGAAACCATCAAGATGTCCGTGGTGGGCACCTTCTGGGGTGCGATCCTGGCCTTCCCGACCGCGGTTTTCGCGGCCAACAATTTCATCAAGAACCCCTGGATCGCCCAGCCCCTCCGGGTGATCCTGAATATCACCCGGTCCATTCCCGCCATGGTCATGGCCTCGGTCTTCGTGGCGGTCTTCGGGATCGGGCCTTTCAGCGGGGTCATGGCCCTGGTGATCTTCACCTTCGGCCTGATATCCAAGCTGACCTTCGAGTCCATCGAGGCCATCGACCAGGGCCAGGTGGAGGCCCTCCAGGCCGTGGGCGCCAACAAGCCCAACGTCCTGCGCTACGCCATCGTGCCCCAGATCCTGCCCCAGTTCCTCTCATATACCCTCTACGGCTTCGAGATCAACGTCCGGGCAGCTGCGGTCCTGGGCTACGTCGGCGCAGGCGGCATAGGCCAGATCTTCGAGCAGAACCTGGCCTGGCGGAACTTCGACCGGGTGGGGCTCATCATCATCATCTCGTTCTTCGTAGTCCTGGTCATCGACCTGGCCAGCTCCGCCATGAGGAGGAAGCTCGTATGACCGACCGCATCCTGGTCCGGAGGGAGCCGAACCCCCTGCGGACCCTGTACAACATCCTGAACTACGGCGGACTCGCGGCCCTGGTCCTGTGGAGTTCCGCGGGGATCGAGTACCTGGGGATCATGCAGACCGCCCGGGGCACCGTGGAAGCCCTGCTCAAGGGCTTCGTCCTTCCGGACACGGAATACCTTCTGAACTGGACAAAGGACGGCCTGCCCTACGCCATCGTGGAGACCATAGCGATATCCATCGCGGGGACCTTCGCCTCCGCCCTCCTGTCCATACCGGTGGCCCTCCTGGCAAGCCAGAACATCGTGGGCCCCCGGGTCTCCAAGCTGGGCAAGGTGATCGTGACCGCGGTCCGGACCTTCCCGGAGCTGATCCTGGCCCTGATCTTCATCAGCGTGGTCGGACCCGGGGCGCCCGCGGGCATCCTGGCCATAGGAATCCATTCGATTGGAATGTTGGCCAAGCTCTTCTCCGAGGCCATCGAGAGCATGGACATGGGCGTGAAGGAAGCCCTGGACTCCTGCGGGGCCACCCCCATGGAGGTCCTCTTCCGGGCCATGCTCCCGGAGGTGGCTCCGGAGTTCATCTCCTACACCCTGTACCGCTTCGAGATCAACGTCCGGGCGGCCTCCACCCTGGGCCTCGTGGGCGCAGGCGGGATCGGGGCGCCCCTGATCTTCGCCATCCGGAACCGGGCGTGGCCCCGGGTGGGGATCATCATGATCGTGATGGTCATCGTGGTGACGGTGATCGACCTAGTGTCCGGCCGGCTCCGGAAAAAGCTCGTCTAGGCCCATGAACATACTGCTCGTCAACGACGACGGCGTGGAGGCCCGGGGGCTGGCCCTCCTGGCCCGGGTGATGGGGGAGCACGGCGATCTCTACGTCGTAGCCCCCCACGGCCAGCAGAGCGCCATCGGCCACGGCATCACCATCCACGACCCCATCCGGGTCCACGAGAGGGAGGGCCTTTTCCCGGGCTCCGGCGCCCGGGTCTGGAGCCTGGAGGCCAAGCCCGCGGACTGCGTCAAATTCGCCCTGTACGCCCTGAACCTCCCTGTGGACCTGGTGGTCTCGGGGGTGAACGACGGGCCCAACATGGGCACGGACATCGTTTATTCCGGCACCCTGGCGGGGGCCTCGGAGGCGGTGATATGCGGCAAGCCCGCGATCGCCGTGTCCACGGACTTCGGGTACTTCGACCTTGTGGAGAAAGAGCTGGGCGGCGTGATGTCCGTCCTCCTCGCCTCGGAAGTCCTGTCCAAGGACAACGTACTCAACGTGAACTTCCCGCGCCGGGGCTTCGAGCGAAGCCTGGGAATGAGGGTCTGCGACATGGGGGACCGGCCCTTCCTCCACGAGTTCGTGGAGATCGACGGGGTCTACTGGGCCAAGGGCACCTGGGGGGAGGGAAACAATCCCCCGGGCACGGACGTCTGGGCCTACAAGAACGGCTTCGTGTCCGTGACCCCCATCCAGGTGAACCGGACCAATTACGAGTACATGAAGGTCCTACGGGAACGTCTTCCCGGGTCCGAATAGAACGGAGGCGGGCTGTGGAAGGGATCTGGCAGAGACTGGGCATTCGCTTCACGGAACCCTTCCGGGACCCCCTGTGGGGGAGCATCCTCTTCCCGACGGAATTCCTTGCCATCCTCTCGAGCCCGGAGTTCGTGAAGCTCTCCCGGATCCTCCAGCTGGGTCCTACCCACCTGGTCTACCCCGGGGCCACCCATACCCGGCGGGCCCACTCCATCGGGGTCTTCTCCATGGCCGCCCGGGTGCTCAAGGCCGTGGCGCCCTTCGCGGGGGACCAGGTGACCCCCGAGGGCGCGAGGGCCTTCCTGGCCGCCGCCCTCTGCCACGACGTGGGGCACTTCCCCTACGCCCACTCCCTGAAGGAACTGCCCCTGGAGGAACACGAGGCCCTGGCGGCCCGAGCCTTGACCGGTCCCATGGCCGAAGCGGTGGAGGAAGCCGGGGCGGATCCCGCCCAGGCGGCGGCCATCGTGGACGTGAAATCCCCGGCCCTCGGGACCGGGACTGCCCTCTACCGGTCCCTGCTCTCGGGGGTCCTGGATCCGGACAAGCTGGACTACCTGAACCGGGACGCCTGGGCCTGCGGGGTCCCCTACGGGGTCCAGGACACGGAGTACATGCTCCGGCACATCGTCCTGGACGAGGAGGGACGCCCCGGGGTGGACGACCGGGGGGTCATGGCCGTGGAGTCCGTCCTCTTCTCGAAGTACCAGATGTACCGGGCCGTGTACTGGCACAAGGGGGTCCGCGCCCCCACCGCCATGGTCAAGAAGGCGGTGATCGAGGCCCTCCGGACCGGCGCGGTGGACTCCGCCGACCTCTACGGCCTGGACGACTCGGGCTTCTACGCCCTGATGTCCGGCCCGGGCCGGGATCCCGAGGGACTTGTGCGCTCGGTCTTCGACGGTAGGATCTTCCCGTCCTGCTACGAGGCGCCCTACGACGAGACCGTCCCCGCCCAGCGCAAGGCAGCCCACCTGGTCACCCGGACCGCCGTGGAAAAGGAGCTGGCCCAGGCCGTCTCCGCCCGGACCGGAGCGCCCTGCCGCCTGGTGGTCGACCTCCCGGAGCCCCTGTCCTTCGAGACCTCCATGAACGTGGCCGGCACCGGGAAGAAGTTTAGCGAGTCCGCCACGGTCTTCCGCCCCGAGGTGGTCCGGGGCTTCTCCCACAGCCTCCGGGTCCTCCGGGTCTTCTGCGACGCGGATCCCGGGCTTGCGGCC
>JBGSPT010000164.1:0-6300 GCA_041738475.1 Treponematales bacterium | reverse complement strand
TCCGGGACAGACCCCGGCTCAACTCCGGGACGGTAACGGGTTCCGCCGATCCGGCCGGGCCGGACCGGTCGGCGGCGGACCGGACTTCCCTGTCCGTGGAGATCCTGAATCCTCGAAGTCCCCGGGGCGAGGGCGGCCCTTCCCGGGGATCGTACTTCACGATACTCCACCCGGGGGCTCCCGGTGCCTCCTCAAGGAGTCTTTGCCAGGCGGCAGCGAAGTCCTCCTCCACCAGGAATACCGGCCGGGGCCGGAGCAGGAGGTACCCCGCGGCCAGGAGGAGGAGGGCCAGGGTCGAAGCGGCCGCGGCCTTCCAGAAGGATTGGGCTCCGGCCCGCTTTACGGTGTGCCGCACGGATGGTTTCACCGTCGTCCTCCCGTCACGGCGCCGTCGGCTGGAGCCTGGCGTACTCGATCCGATCCGCAAGCCAGCCTACGACGGGCAGGAGGGACGCTCCGTTGGTGTACTGGTTCAACTGGGTGCGGTTGAACTGCTCGATCCCTCCCTTGGGGACCGTGACGGACGGTACCGCGGCGACTTCCCAGTCGCCCGTGTACTCCTCGTCGACGTCGACCCCGGGCTGCAGGATGTTCTCCGCCGCGGTACGGCCGTTGGCGGCCACGGGGTAGGCCAGCCGGATGGAGTTCCGGGTGCCGCTGTACGAATCGGAATAGAAGGAGACGTAGGGCAGCTCATCGATCACGAAGACGTTGGTCCGAGTACCCACGGAGAACCGGTTGTCGATCACCGCCTTCGTGACGGCCTTCGTGGTCCAATCGATCTGCGCGAATTTCAGGGCCGTCTCCGCGGCGTCGTGGTACGCCAGATAGAGGTACGTCGTACCGCTCCTCTGGCCGACGGTCATGGACACATGGGATCCCGTCAGGACGCTGTCGTCCACGGTCAACTCCGTCCAGGTCCCTGCCCCGCTCTGGTTGCTCGCGTTCCAGGCGTCTCCCGAATACTGGAGCTTCAGGACTCCGGCGGTCTCGTCGAAGTAGGCCACCGCGACCTCGTCCGCCCCGATCCGGACCATGTCGAAGTACTCGCTGCTGGCGTTCGCCGTGTTCGGGATGACCTGAACCTGCGCGGCCCGGGCCGCGTCGTTCGCGGGCTGAGTAAGGTTCGAGGCCGTCGCCGTGGACGCCTGGAAGGAGACGAAGGAAAGTTCCCGGCGGGAGGGATGGGCGTCGTAGTACGAGATAAAGATGTTCGTCGCGTTGTCCGGCCCCTCGACGATAAGCTTGGGATACCGTATCCGGTTCATCTGCCGGCTCGTGTAGTCCAGGCCAATGATCTCGAAGTGGTTGTTGTTCTGGGTGTCGCCCAGAAGGGCGTTCGCGTTCCGGTCCCGGTTGAGATAGAGGTACCCGATACCCCCGGTGCCGACGGCATCCTGGACCGAGAGGATCCAGTAGATCCCCCCGGTCGACCGGGCCAGGGCCGTGTGGCGTTCGAACCAGATGCCTCCGCGTCGGGATGAGGCCGCGTCCCCCGTGGTCCTGTAGGTATACCCGTCGTTGTCGTTGGAGTAGCTGAAGAGCGGCTGGTCGCCGTTCATCACCATGGACGGGTAGTAGAAGGTCTGGTTGGTGACAGCGGGGAGGACCTGGGTCAGATCCCAAACCGTCAGATACCGATCATCGGTCCACAAGGTCGACCGCGGATCTCCCACAGCGGCTTCCGAGTGGTACGCCTGGCCGGGGTCGTTCAGGTTGTTGATGCTGGGTATGCCGTTTACGAAGACCGTCAAGTAGCCCGAGAGAGCGAAGTTCTTCCGAATATCGACGGTCGTCGCCGTCGTCGCGGCGACGGTGAGATTCGTCGTCCCGGGCTGGGCGTCGATGGCCGCGGAGCTTACATGCGCGACCGCCCCCGAGAGGTTGAAACCGCTGGCACGGAAGTAGTTCGTAGCATGGTACTCGATGCTGTACCGCCCGCGGGAGCTCCGGATCACCGTGTCCGACAGACCCCCCTGCCCCGTGGGATTGGAGACCCTCGTGATGTACGGCACCACGTCGACGGTCAAATCCCCGGAGGAGGTGTTGCCACCCGAGGGTCCCGCGTCGTAGGCAGTGAAGGTCACGGTGACGTTCGAGGCGGTCACGGTGGAGAGTGCCGCGCTGTTCCAGGCGAACTTCCAATTGAGCACATGACCGTAGGTCTCGGTCACGGCCTGGCTGCCGGCCTCCGCCTCGAAACCCCAGTCGGAGATCCCCGCGGCCACGTCGGCCAGGGTGCGGCCCGCCGCGGCAGCCGACAGGGCCGACCCGTCCCAGAGGGCGATGTCGAAAGCGCCCCCCCCGTTGTACCCGGGGATCTGGGCCGTGATCCGGGCGATCCTCTGGTTGTCCGCGGCCTTGCCCAGGAACACGACCTTTCCGCTGACGTCCGCGTCCCCGTCCCCGGAATGCAGGGCGTACTGGGCGTACCCGTGTTTGACCAGGGTCGCCCCGCCGCCTGTGGTGACGAGGTTTTCCGTGTAGTCGTCCACGTCCTTCAGCGCCTTGTCCGCGTCGGAGAAGCTGGCCGGGGACGTGTACTCGCGGCCGAAGGGAGCCGCGGTTATGCCGGGCGCGAGGTCGTCCACATTGTCGATGCTAAGGCCGATCACCACGGCGTCGGCCAGCTGGTCCGCCTCCGTTCCCGCGGCGACGGTCGTGTCGTAGACCTTCACCACGAACCGCGCCTCGTTGGCCGCGGCCGTGTCGGGCATGGCCGTAAAATCGTCCAGAGTCAGGGCCGCGGAAGTGTACGGAGCGGTGTTCTTCTGGTCGATCGTGTACCCCGTCGCGGTGCCGGTCCCGGTTCCCGGACCGGCGGCCACGAAGGTCGTACCCGCCAGGTTGTCCGGGGCGCCCAGGAGGGTCCAGTTGGTGGTTCCGGCGGTCTCGATCGTATAGACGTTCCCGGGAACCAGCGCCGCAGCCCCGACGGACGCCGTGCCGGTCACATAGCCGATGGAGTAGCGGTTGGGAGGATTCCCGCCCGCCGTCTCGACCTCGAAGGCCAGGCGCTCGTTGCGGACCGTGAAGTTCGTCGTCCCGTAGGCCGCCGCGATCCGACGGCTCTCCCCGGAGGCGATGTCCCCCACCGTCCCGCTTCCGTCCACGTCGGTTCCGACGACGACACCGGTGATCCGGGGCGCGTTGTTCCGGATGTAAATCGCCTGTACATGCCGGGTCGCGTTACCGGCCCGGTCGATGACGACGTAGTGCACGTCCATGGGACCGTCGCCCAATTGGGTCGTGTCGTATACGGCGTACCAGTCCTTGTAGATCCCGTCGTCGGTGAACCCCTCTATATACCCGCTGCCGTCCAGATCCGAGGTCACCTCGTTGCCGTCGATCACGATTCCCGACGCGGCATCCGCCGGGAAGACGACGGTCTGTAGGGTTCCGCCCGCGCTCATGTCCTTGAGGGTGCGGGTTGTACCGTTGAAGACCCCTCCGTCGGGGGCGATGTACGCGCCGTTCTTGTAGAAATAGACCACCACCCGGTCTATGCCCTGGATGCTGCCAGATCCGGCTCCGGAATCCCAGGCCCGACCCTGGATGTAGTAATTCGTCGTGGAGGCTCTCGAGGAGGAGCTGTACTCCCCGAAGGGGAAGTAGTTGTCGATCTGGATGTTCAGACTGGCTTGGGTCAGGTATGGCGTGGGAGTCGCGTTGTCCGTGGCCTGGAGATCCAAGGAGAAGAAGCCCGTGGTGTCCGCGTACTGCCCCGCGTTGACGGTCGTCGAGTCGATCTCGATCTCCACGTCGTACTGGAAATATTGGTTGGTGGGATCCGCCAGGGGACCCGTCGCCTCGTAGGCGGTGCCGGTTCCGGCGCCCGTTCCCGTGGCCAGGAAGGAGATCCCCGGGGTGTTGCTGCTGGCCCCGATGGCCGTGAAGTCCGTCGTGCCGATCGAGGTGATCAGGTACTTCCGCCCGACCTCGAAGGATCCGGCGGCCCGTTCCGTCGGCGGGGTGGTGTACGCGGGATCTGCAAGGATGTTCGTGAAGACCGTCTGGCCTTCCCTGCGCCACTTGATGCTGGCGATGCCGCCCTCGTCCCGGACAATAGCCCGGACCGAGAAGACCCCCGCCGCCCGGACGCCCGCCGCGTACTCTACCTCGGAACCGTTCCGATACACCCGGACGTCCTGGATGACCGGCACCCCGCTGTCGAACTTGACGTTCAGCTCGACCGTGTCCCCCGTGATCCCCGGGGTGACCCCGTAATCCTTGGAGTCGTAGGCCCGTACCTGGATCAGGACGTCCCGGATCGTTCCGGCCGCGGGGTTGAGTTCCCCGGAGGTGTTGATGTTCTTGAACCAGTTCACCTGGGTCCCCTGGTTCACCAGTGTGGCGGGCTCCCAGGCTTCGAAGGAGGCTCCCGTTCCGGTAGGGTCAACCCGCACTTCGACGTTCCGCACCCAGTCGTCGTCGGAGGCGTACCCGGACACCCGGACCTCGCCGCCGACGATCTGGTCGTTCATCGGGCTGATGACGGTCACTTCCGGGGCGTCCATGTCGGGGTCCACCAGGAGCCGGTAGGACAGCTCATCGACGGCGTTGCCCGCCACGTCGGTGACCCGGACCTGGAAGGGCAGGGCCCAGACGTTTGTCCCCGAGGCGGGAAGGCCGGTCAGGGGATCGACCTCCGTCACGTCCGAGGTGTTGGCGTAGGTGTTGATGTTCGAGAAGGTATAGCTCCAGCTGTAGAGCCCTCCCCCCAGCCCCGCGGTCTGCCAGGTGGTCGCCCCGTTCCCGATCCTGTATTGGACCAGGGCCACGGCGTTGTCGTCCGAGGAGGTGCCCCGGATGGTCACCAGGCCGTTGACCCGGCTTCCGCTGGGGGGCTCGCTGACGGAGATGACCGGGGGAGTGCTGTCGAAGCTGAATTCCCGGGTCAGCTGGCTTTTCCTGCCGGCCCCGTCCTCCGCCTCCACATACACCGTATACGAACCCGCGGCGAGCCCGCCGGTCGGGACCGTGACCGTCCAGGTAGCGTACCCGTCCGAGGTCGATGCGGTCGTCACCGTCCCGGAGGAGAAGTCCCCGTCCCCGACCTTGGCCCGCACGGATGCCAGGGTGTTCAAGTCCGAAGCCGTTCCGCTTATGGGGAAATCGGCCCTCTGGAAGAGCCCGCCGGGATTCAGGGTCAGGGACGGGTTGTTCCGGTCGATCCGGAACTCCACGGCCGCGGTCGTCCGGACGTTCGCGTCCGGGACCGCCCCGTCGGAAGCCCGGACCGCGATCCGATACCTCCCATCGGCCAAGTTAAGGCCCGCGGTTCCCAGGTCCTTGGACCAGGCGACGACGGTTTGGCCGGCCGGAGCTCCCAGGGAGGTCCAGTCCTGAACCAGGATCCACAGGGTGCCGGTGTAATCGTAACGCTCCACCCGGCTTTCCATGGAGGCGACGCCGTACGCGTCGGAGAAACTGCCCTGTACCCGGGGTTGGCTGTCCTGCAGGACCGTCGTACCGCCCAGGTCAAGGTTGTTGAAGGCCGCGTCCGGCTCCGTCGTGTCCTTCGTGAAGGTCCACACCGTCTGGGACGTGCGACCCGCGGCGTCCACGGCCGTCACGGTCACCGTGCCGCCCCCGTCGGACAGGGCGTCGAAGTCCGCCTTGGCCACGGGATAGCTCCAGGTGCTCGTGCCGCCCACGACGGCCCCGGTGATGTCCGTCTCCGGTCCGGCGCCCAGCTTGGCCCGGACCGAGACGAGGTTGGCGTCCTGGGCGGTCCCGGAAAGGGTGAACACGGGACCCGCCGCGACGGCTCCGTAGATCCCTCCGGAAACCGGCGCCGAGATGCTTATGGCGGGGAGAGACCGGTCCAGACGGAAGGCAACATCCTCCTTGGTCCGGAGGTTTCCGACCGCGTCCAGGATCCGGATGTCGATGGTATGGCTGCCGTCCGCCAGGGCGTCCACGGGCACGGCCCAGGTGACGGTTTTACCCGTACCTGTCACCGCCGGGGACGTCCAAGGATCCGTATCCACGGAGGAATCGAGCCGATACTCGAAGGTGCCGGCGATGTCGGAGTACTCGTCCGAGAAGGCGCCCCTCAGGACCGGGGAGGTCTCGGTTACGATGGTGTTCCCGCCCTCCACGATGGAGGTGAAGGAAATCGAAGGTCCCGAGGTATCCTTGTAGAACACCCGCTGAACCGTGTGGCTCCGGCCCACCCGATCAACCGCTTCCACGGAGATCGTGTGGGGGCCTTCGGACAAGGCGTCGAAATCAGCGTCGGGCAGGTCATAGGACCAGGTCTTGGTCTCCCCGGCTCCGACCGCCGCCGCGTCGACC
>JBGSPT010000125.1:0-2936 GCA_041738475.1 Treponematales bacterium | reverse complement strand
AGCGGGCCGCACCCTCGCGCCCGCCCGCGAAGGCGACGAAGGGGATCCCGCCGACGCCGCCCGAGAGGAGCAGCTCGAAGGCGTCCACCGAGTCCTTCACCACGGCCTTCTCGTGGATGCCGTTGCGGAGGCGATCGAAGGGCTCACCCACGAGGCCCGGGAACGCGAGCGGGGAGTAGAACGTCCCGCCGAAGTCGGTGCGCTCGACGCCGAGCGGGCGCAGCTCGTCCGCGGCCTGCACCATGAAGTCGCGTCGCTCGCGCATGTAGGGCGACGGCCGCCGGAGGACGGCCAGCGGGCTCTGCAGGGCAGCCAGCGCCCAGTCCTGCGCAAGGGTCGAGGGCGTGGCGACGAGCCAGGCCGAGAGGTTCGCGAGGATCTCGCGGGCTCTCACGCCGTTGGCGCGTATCTGGTCGGAGATCACCATCCAGCAGGCGCGGGTCCCCGTCGAGGCGCCGAACATGTCCATCTTCGAGAGACCCGACAGCGACACGACCCAGTCGCGCCACTCGGGCTCGGCGAAGGCGGGATTCACGAACCAGCCGACGTAGTCGAGCCGCTGGTAGACCGAGTCGTATAGGACGTAGCAGCGATGCTTCACCGCGACCCGGACGAGCTCTTCCACGAGTGCGCGCGGGTAGACGCGACCGGTCGGGTTGTGCGGGTTGTTCACGATGACGGAGGAGATGCCCCCCTGCGAGAGAAGGCGGTCGAGGTCCTTCGGGTCGGGGAGGAACTCGGGGGCC
Source organism: Treponematales bacterium (assembly GCA_041738475.1). Classification (GTDB taxonomy): domain Bacteria; phylum Spirochaetota; class Spirochaetia; order Treponematales; family UBA12059; genus JAAYUR01. The sequence goes on along the minus strand of JBGSPT010000125.1, from coordinate 2,190 downwards.
GACGTCGGGAGCTCGACGAGCTTCTTCCCGGCGCGTTCGACGTACCAGTCGTACTCCCAGCTCGGCCGCGGGACGACGACGCCCGAGCCGTCGGCGCCGAGGACCTCGAGGACCATGGCGAGGCCGGAGCGGGTGCCGGGCGTGAAGAGGACCTCGTCCGGCAGGAAGCGCACCTGCGATGCGGGGTAGTCGAGGAGGCCGTCGCGATTGAAGAAGTCGGCCACCTCGCTCCGCACGTCCATCCGGCCGATCGCGGGGCCGTAGCTGTGGACCGTGTTCCGCGTGATCCGCTGTGCGGCCCTCACGACCTCCGGGTGCGGCGCGAAGTCGGCGTTCTTGTAGTCGCCCTGCGTCAGGTCGAGGGCCCCCTCCTGCTGGACGCGTCTCGAGAAGAGCCGGACGTAGGGCTCGGGCGTCGAGAGGGCGCGCCGGGAGAGTCCGTCGACGGCGCCAGGGGCGCCGGCCGGCTTCGGTCCCGGCCGGGCTGGTCCGCCTGGGAGCACCAGGCCTTCCTCTGGACCGACGAGGGGTACGGGGACATTCATGGCTGGCTGGATTCGTTCTCCAAGAACATGCGCCGGAACGTCCTGCGGGAGCGGGCCGCCTTGACAGCCTCGGGGGTGAGGACCCGGATCGTAGGCGCCCGGGATGCCGCCGCCGAGCCGGGGCTCCTGGCCCTCATGGCGGACCTCTACGAGGCCCACAACGACCGCTTCGGACCCTGGGCCGCCCGGTTCCTGACCCGGGACTTCTTCCTGCGCCTGCCGGAATTCCTGCCCGAAGGATGGCTGCTCTGCCGGGCGGACCGGGGGGGCCGGACCGTGGGGTTGTCCTTCCTGTTCGAAAGCCGGGACCGCCTGTACGGACGCTACTACGGCGCCTCCGAGGATATCCCCTTCCTCCACTTCAAGCTCTGCTACTACCTGCCCGTGGAGTACGCGCTTTCCCGTGGCATCCGTACCTTCGATCCCGGCATGGGCGGGGAGCACAAGGCCCGGAGGGGATTCCGCTCCTACACGACCCCGTCCTTCCACCGGCCCTTGGCCCGGCCCGTGGTCAGGTTCCTGGAAGGGATCTTGCCGGAACTGGGCCGGGAGGAGGCCGCCGCCGCGGCCGCGCTGAACCTGGACCTCCCCTACAAGGGCTGAGCCGGGATCCGGCGGCCCGCGACGAGGGAAGTCAGAACCTCCCCAGGTCGTCCCCCTCGAACAGGGGAACTCTCTCCCCGGTCAGCTCCACGCCCTCCCGGCCGGCAAGCTCCGCAATCAGGGCGTCGGATGCCCACAGCTCATCCAGCCGGAGGGTGTTCCGGATCCGGAGGATCCGGGCCCGGGAGAGGTCCCGGACGGAGGCGCCCCGCAGGGCGATCTCCACGGCGGCCCGGTCGGTATCCGCGGCCAGGGGGACCTTGCCCCGCTCCAGGAAGCCGCTGGTGACCACGTTTTCCGTGGTAGGCCCGGGGTCGATCTTGTCCCGGAGGCGGCGGGTGATCACGTCCGCCAGGCCCACCCCCAGGGCGTTTCCGTGGGACGCCTCGGTCAGGTCGAATACGGCGATGGAGGAGATCCGGGGCCGATCCGGCTCGTCCTGACCCCGGACGCGGAAGCGGCCGATCACGTTGGAATCCATCCCCACCCCGCTCACCTCCTTGCCCATCTCGTCCACCAGGAGGACGTCCAGGACCTCCACGGGCAGACGGGGCTGAAGTCCCCGGGCCCGCTCGAGAAGCTCGCGGTCCGCCCCCGCGAGATCCTCCCCGGAAACCAGCCGGAGGACCGCCGTCTCCTCCCGGGCATTCTCCACGATCCCCAGGCCCCCCAGGATCTTCCCGGTCCCCAGCACGACCCGGGCCGCAGGCAGGATGCGCTCCCGAAGCCCCGCCACGCCGTAGGAGTGGATCTCCAGGGCCTGGGCGTGCTTTCCCAGGCCGATGACGGCCATCTTCACCAGGCCGCTCTCGTGGGGGCCGTGGAAGTCCGTGTGGGGCTTGACCCGGTTGACCAGGAGGACACCGTCGGACTCCCAGGCGTCCCGGGACATGTACACCCGGGTCCCGTCGGGGGCGGCGGGCAGGTCCACGACGTCCAGGGAGGAGACGACGGGGGCCCCGACCCCGGCTTCGGTGATCCCGTACCCCGCCAGGATCTCCCGCTGACCCTCCGCAGTCGCGCCCCCGTGGCTCCCCATGGC
>JBGSPT010000120.1:0-2218 GCA_041738475.1 Treponematales bacterium | reverse complement strand
GTGACGGTGGTGGCCCAGGCCGCGGCGTCCGTCGCGGGAAGCGTCTCGTCCACCGCGGACTTCGCCCGGGGACTGCAAGGGACCGCGGAGCGGGGCCGGGAAGCGTCCCGCACCCTGGGGGAGGCGATCGAACGGATCAAGGACGCCGCGGGAGACGTGGTCGACATCGTCGCCGCGGTGGAGGATTTCGCGGAGCGCACCAACCTCCTGTCCATGAACGCCGCCATCGAGGCGGCCCACGCGGGAGCCGCGGGACGGGGCTTCGCGGTGATCGCGGGGGAGATCAAGAGCCTGGCCGGGGCCTCCGCGGAGCGGGCCGCCCGGATCCGGGACTCGATCGCAGACATCGTCGGTCGGATCGAAAACGGGGTGGAGGCCAACGCGGGCCTGGCGGAATCCCTGGATTCCGTGGCCGAGGGGGCCCGGACGGCCCTGGAGGGGATCCTCTCTGTGTCCGGATCCCTGGAAGCCCAGAGGGGGGCCACGGATCGCCTGCGCACGAGCCTCCGGGACCTGGCCGACTCGGCGGCCTCCATCCGCGCGGAGGCGGAGAGGCAGGACGAAGAGGGCGGGCGCATCCGGGAGCGCATGTCCGAACTGGTCTCGATCTCCGACGAGCTGGGCCAGTCCATCGGGGGCATAGCCCGGGAGAACGCCCAGATCGCGGATACCATCAAACGCCTGGCCGCGGTCTCCCGGGACGGGAAGGAGGCGGTTTCGGGTCTGCGGAGGCTTTTGGAGAGCCGGGAAGGCCCCGCCGCCGGGAACGCCTGAGGATCCGGGACCCGAAGTCCCGTCCGATACGCCCGGGCTAATCCGCGAAGAGAGGCACCGGGGCGAAGCGCTCCACGTCCACCAGGCCCCGGTCGGTGATCTTGAGCTTCGGGATGACCGGCAGGGCCATGAAGGAGATGGCCATCAGGGGGGACTCGTTTGTGAGCCCCTCGGATCGGAAGAGTTCGTCGAAGGCCTTGAGGCGTTCCACCACCCACATGGCGTCCCGGTCGCTCATCAGGCCCGCGATGGGCAGGGGCAGGTCCAGGACGATCCGGTCCCCGTCGGTCACCACCATGCCCCCGCCGATCTTGTTGAGGTGCCGGGCGGCCTTGAAGATGGAGGCGTCGTCCGCCCCGACCAGGATCATGTTGTGGGAGTCGTGGCTGATGGTGGATCCGATGGCCCCCCGCTTGAGGCCCAGGCCCGTGATGAAGCCTTTACCGATGTTGCCGGATCCCTTGTGCCGCTCGATCACGAAGATCTTGAGCAAGTCCCGGGACACATCGGACACGCAGAGCCCTTCCCGCACGGAGGGTTCCGCCAGGATCTCCCCTGTGATCAGGGTCCTGGGGCGGGCCTCGATGATGCGGATCCGCCGGCCCTCCGCGGGGATGCGGAAGTCGTCCTCGGTGAGCCACTTGATGTTCACCGAATCCCGGAGCACCGCGGACCGGCTCTCCACGGCCCGCACCAGCCGCCCGCCCTCGGCCACGATCTGGCCGGACTTGATCACCACCTCAGCCTCGAAGGCACGGAGGTCCGAGACCGCCACGAAGTCCGCCTTGTACCCCGGGGCTATGGCCCCGGAATTCCGCAGTCCGAAGTAGCGGGCGGCGTTCAGGGAGGACATGGCGATCGCGTCCAGGGGATCCACACCCGCTTCCGTCAGGAGGCGGATGGAGCGGTCGATATGTCCCTCCTCCGCGAGGTCCGTGGGATGCCGGTCGTCGGAGCAGAGCAGGAACCGGGCCGCGGTGCGGGGGCTCACGGCTTCCACCAGCCGCGCCAGGTCCCGGGTGGCGGAGCCCTCCCGGATCATCACGTACATCCCCTTGGAGATCTTCTCCAGGGCCTCCTCGGCGGTGACGCACTCGTGGTCGGAACGAATGCCCGCGGCGATGTATGCGGAGAGGTCACGGCCCCGGAGCTCCGGGGCGTGGCCGTCCACGGCCTTGCCGGAATCCCAGAACAGGGCGATCTTGTCCAGCAGCTGGGGGTCCTTGGCCAGGACTCCGGGGAAGTTCATAACCTCCCCCAGGCCCAGGACCCGGGGCTCCCGGAGGAAGGGGTACATGTCCGAGGCGAAGAGGGCCGCCCCGGAGGAGTCGAAGTCCGTGGCGGGCACGCAGGAGGGGGCCATGAGGTAGACGTCCAGGGGCAGGCCCTCGCTGGCCCGGAGCATGTAGGTCATTCCGTCGTATCCCAGGACGTTGGCGATCTC
>JBGSPT010000102.1:0-3164 GCA_041738475.1 Treponematales bacterium | reverse complement strand
GAACACCTGGGCGCCCTCTCGCCGGGCGGGACCCGGGAACCCGTGCCTCCTCCTCCCCCCGCCCCCCCGCCGGGCCTAAGGTTCGTCGACGCGCAGAGCCATCCCCGGGGCCGGGTGCTCGCCCTGTGGCCCCTTCGGGGCCTGGACGCCGAGGATGTACGGGGCCTGGATGCCCTGGCCTCAGTCCTGGAGGTCCGGCTCTTCAGCCGCCTCCGGGAGGACCTGGCGGAAACCTACGACGTGTACTGCGATTGGGACCCCTGTCCCGACCGGCCCGGGGCCGGGGAATTCCGGGTCGAGTTCGAGGCGTCTCCCGGGCGGGCCCGCGGTCTGGCGGAGGTCCTTCTGGAGGAGATCGCGGCCTTCGCAGCGGAACCGGATGATCCCCGGGATTCCGCTGCCCCGCCCCGGCAGGTCGACGACGAGGCCGTCTACCTCGAACTGCTGGACGGGATTCGGGCCGGGAGGGCGGGTGCGGGCGGAACGAGCCCGGTCTCGGCGAGGATGGGAAGCCCTTCCTCGGCCCGCCTGGAGGACCTGGCCGCGCGCCTCCTGGCCCCGGATCGGGCCGCGGTCTTCGTCCTCGGCCGGGATTGAGGCCGGAGCCGCCGCGAGGCGGCTTGAGTCGCTGCCGGAGGTTCGGCCGATGACTTCACAAGGTTCATAGCACCAGGGTCAATTTTCCAGGATGGTGATCTCCACCCGGCGGTTCCGGGATCGCCCCGCCTCGGTTGAGTTCGTGTCGATGGGCCGCTCGGCGCCCCACCCCCGCACCACGATGCGGTCGGGAGTGCGGGCTCCCAGTCGGACGATACGGTCCGCCACGGCGGCCGCCCGTTCCACCGAGAGCTTCTGACGGCCCGCCGCGGTGCCCGCCAGGGCGGTGTGCCCCTCCACCAGGATGTCCCGCTCGGGATAGGATTTCAGGATCTCCGCGATCTTCCCGATCTTCTCGATCTCCGAGGGAAGGAGACGGGCGGAGTCCGCTTCGAATTGGACGTTCTCGATGGTGATGGTCACGCCCTCGCCCCCGGCCTGGACCGTCACGTTTTCCATGTCCTTCGTGGCCTCCTCGAGTTCCCGGGCAAGGGCGTCCCTGTCCAGGGCGGGGGCTTCCAGCATCCGGGAAGCCGCGGTTCCCCGGAACTCGACGGTGACCCCGTCGGACCGTTCCAGGACGAACTGGAAGCGTTCCTCGTAGGAATGGAGCCCCCCCCGAAGGGGGTCCCAGTACAGGGTCTGCTCGGACCAGCCGGCGATCTGGGTGGGGAAGGTCCCGGAGTGGATGAGGGGCTCCTGGGGCCGGTGGAAGATGGTGTAGGAGACCTTGATCACCCGGAGATCGACACCGTCCCGGGTCTCCGATCCGACGTAGGTGTAGCTCGCTGTGAAGGGGATGACGAAGGGATCGGTAATTCCGAAATCCTCCCGGAAGTCGTGCCGCTCCTCCCCCGGGGCGGCCCAGGTGTCCCCGGGTGACAGATCCCGGTCCGGGAAGGTCGGAACGTTCCGGACCACGGGCATGTAGAACCGGGGGGCGATGTCGTAGATGCCGGTCTTGGACAGACGGTATTCGGATTCGTAGCTCTGGTCCTGGACGAAAACATCCAGGCCCTTCACCCGGGTCGACATCGTGAACTCTCCCCGCAGGAGCCCCGAGCCGTCCTGGAAGACCTCGGGCACCTCGAAGGATATGCGGTTGGCGATCTGGGCCCGGTGGGAGAGTCTACGGTTGACGTAGATGTCCTCCTCCACCGTGGAGAGGAAACGGTACTTCTCCCCGGCCCGGAACTTGTGCTCGAACCGCTCCGCCCCGAGGCCGGACACGAGCGCGCAGGCGAGGAACAAGGCCGTTGTCCACCGTTTCATGGCTACCCCCAAGACTAGTATCGGTCATATGAGAACCCGCTGGCAACGGCGTGCTTAGTTGCTCCAGGTACCGCCCCACGTTTCAAGGTTCAAGATCGTGGATGATCACGTCCGCCGAAGTCAGTGTTTCCGGTGTTGCGTTGTTTCGGACGCCATACCGGGAGTGGCCTATCTCGACCGCAGTTAGGTCCACACCTTCGGCCCCCGATTCCACGACCAGTCCATACCAGTTCCAGGTGCCCGCTCCGTTCTGGGCTGTCAGTACTACGGGATTCGCCCGGGTGCCGGATGCATAAAGCCCTCCCGCTACCCGGAATTCAATTCGCGAAGGATCGCTGCCGCCCGCGGTAGAATCGCTACCTGCGACTGCGATGATAGTACCGGCTTCGATCGTCAGGGTGATCCCTGCGGGTACTGTGAAGTCTCCTGAAATTTTGTACGGAGATCCGGCGGAGGTCCAGGTCTGGTCGGCTCCAAGGGGTCCGATTACGGATGTCCCGGCGGTGGTCGCCGAGTATGAATACACCGTGTACCACTCATGGTACGTCGCTTCAGACGTCTCCTGCCAGGTTCCCGTGAGATTGGATCCAATTACATCAACCGTATGCCATCCGTGCACTACTACAGGGTCCTCGATTTTGACGGAAACGGAACGCTCCGCGCTCCACGCCGACCCGTCCAGTCGATATTTGTAGGAGATTATATCGCTACCACTCACGGTTATATCGAGTGAACCCGCATTGGAAACGGCATCCGGTAGTCCACTTAGGACGGCTACAGGAGGATCCGGCTGGGCTCCCGTCGGGCCGGAACAACCGACGAGAGTGCCGAGAATTGTTGCTGCAGAAATTGAGACAATCCATTTATTGATTTTAATAGCTGTCATTACTTTTCTCCCCGTTCCCACTTGCTGATAGCGTCCTGGGATTCTGGACGGCGTACGGGAATTGTATATCAACGGTAGGTGATTACAAGTGATCCGAAAGGATAAGTACAGATTGCCTTAATCCACTGAATTTATCCCCGGCAATTGCGGAATATGATCTGATTATTCCATTGTACGAGGTTGACTGCCCTTGAAAAAATTATTCAAATGGCGTACTATATGACCATAACTGTTGTTATGGTCATATAGGAAATATTCATTGTCTCTCTATGTCTCCGAGGAGAACGAGAGCGTCGGGATGTCATCGAGCGAGGAGGCCCCATGCCGGCGGGATTCAGCGAACGGGAGCGCGAGGCGATCCGGAAACGGCTGCGGGCCGCGGCGTTGGACGCCCTGTCCCGGGGCGGGC
>JBGSPT010000069.1:0-5589 GCA_041738475.1 Treponematales bacterium | reverse complement strand
GTGGATGCCGCCGGGGACGATGGGTATGCCCGGATCTCGCGGGGAGCCGCCGCCTTCTCGTCCTGCGAGCGGCGGTCCTTCCGGTTCGATCCCGCGGAGGGGCCGGCGTTCTGGATACGCCTGACCGTGGAGCTTCCCCCCGGGGCCCGGCCCGGGGACTCCTGGTACCTGGAGATCAACAATCCCGCCCTCAGGATCGTCCGGGCCTACGTGCCCGTGTCGGGGTCCGCCGAACGGGAAATACGCATCCTGGCGGCAGGCTGGGACGTGCCTTCCTTCGGCCGCCTCCCCTTCGGCCGTCCGAGTTTCCGCCTGCCCCCGGACCTCGATCCGGGCCGGCCGATCCTATTGGAAACGGTCTCCAGCCACGAGATCTCCTTCGACCTGTACGTTCATTCCGAATCCGCCCATTCCCGCCTGGAGCAGTCCCTGTTCCTCTTTCTGGGAATCTGCCTAGGCGGGCTCGGCGCGATGCTCCTGTATAACGGATTCCTGTACCTGGCTCTGGGGGACCGGCATTACGGACTGTTCGTCCTCTACCTCCTCTTCCAGCTCCTCTACCAGGCGACCCTGGCCGGAATACTTAGGTGGCTCTTCCCGGCGGTCGGCGTCTTTCTCATCCGGCAGGTCTTGATCCAGTTCGCCTTGATGAACGCCGGCATGGTCCAATTCGCCCGGGCCTTCCTGGATACCCCCCGGAACGCTCCCCGGCACGATCGGGCATTCCTCGCCGCCCTGACGGGGATGGCCTTCGTGGTGCTCCTCAGCCTGGCGGGGCGCGCCCGGGAGGCGAACCGCCTGGCATATTTTTTGGCCGAAGCGCAGATGCCCCTCCTGGTCACGGCCTCCGCGGCGGCCCTGATCCGCGGATTCCGCCCGGCTCTCCTGTTCCTGGCCTCCTCGTCCCTGCTCCTGGCGGCGGCCGCCGTGTTCATCCTGCGGAACTACGGGCTATTGCCCCATACCCTGTTCACCTTCCATTCCGTGCTGGCGGGGACCGCGGCCCAATCGATCCTGCTCTCCTTCGCCCTGGGCCAGCGCATCCGCATCCTCAAGGAGGAGGAGCGGCGCGCCCGGGAGAGGGAGCGCCAGCTTCGCTTCGCCAGCGTGACCGACGATCTTACGGGGCTCTTCAACCGCCGCCACTTCAACGCGGTCCTGGTCCAGGCGGTCGGGGAGGCGGAGAGGGCCGGCTCCAGCCTTTCTCTGCTGATGCTGGACGTGGACCGGTTCAAGGACTACAACGACACGTGGGGGCATCCCGCCGGGGACCGGGTCCTGGCAGGCCTGGGAACCGCCATCCGGACCAGCCTCCGGGACAGCGACGTGCCCTGCCGGTACGGGGGCGAGGAGTTCGCGGCCATCCTCATGGGCGCGGACCTGGCGACCGCCCGGACCATCGCGGAGCGTATCCGCGACCGTTTCGGACGGACCGAGTTCGAACCCCGGCCCGGGAAGACCGCCCGGGTCACCGTGAGCATCGGAGCGGCCCGTCTATCCCACGGCGAGAGCGCCGAGGCCTTCCTGGAGCGCGCGGACCGGGCCCTCTATCGGGCCAAGGGGGCGGGGCGGGACCGGGTGGAGGGCTGAGCGATTCCTTCAGGATTTTCCGCACGAAAACTCCGCGCCGTCCGTCGTTCTACATGAAGACCATGAAAGACCGAGCCCAGTCCGCGGACGCGGAATCCCGACGACGCCTTACGGATGCTTACCGTGAGGAAAAGCCCCGCCTCCTGTCGCGCCTGCGGGCCGCGGGCAGGACTTGGGAGGAGGCGGAGGATCTCGTGCAGGACGTGTACGCCGAAACCCTGGAGCGGCTGCCCCTGGTATCCGGGGTGCGGAACCTGCCGGCCTGGATCAACTGGCTTTTGACCCGCCGCGTCATGGACGCCTGGAGGAAGGAAAAGGTCCGCTCCGCCTTGAGGGTGGAAGTGACCGAGGAGACCCTGCGCGAGATCATCGCCGAGACGGGGCTGGATCCCCTGGACTCCTTCGTCCGGGAAAGCCTGACGGAAGCCTTGAACGACGCCCTGCGGGCCCTGCCCGCCCCGCAGAGAACGGTGCTCGAGGCTCAGGTCTTCGGGGGTCTCACGTTCCGGGAGATCGCGGAATCGACGGGGGAGAACATGGACACCCTCATGGCCCGGAAACGGTACGCCTTGGCGAACCTGGCCCGGGCCCTGAGGCGCTGGATCGAGGATTGATGATGCGGGATTGAGGAGGAAGGATATGGGTGAGAGAATGAACGGAGAGTGCCGACCCGACGCGTGGTGGGAGGATCGCACGATCGCCCAGAAGGTGCTCATGGTGATCGGCTTTTCGATCCTGGGAGCGGGGCTCCTGGCCCTGGTCGGCTGGGTCGTGATGTCCCTGTGGAACTGGCTCATGCCGGACATCTTCGGGCTTCCGCGCGTCGGATACTGGCAGGCCTGGGGGCTGTTGATCCTGAGCTCCATCCTGTTCAAGGGTGGCGGTCACGGGGACAAGGGGGGCCGCACGGACCGCAGGCGCCGGAGGGAGCTGCGAAGGTACATGAAGGAGGAGGCGGAGGGTGGACGCGGTACCGATGAAGCCGCTTCCGGAGAAGAGCCCGGGACGGGTGGCGAAGCTATATAACGTCGGCTGCCTGCAGTTCTTGAAGGGCGAGGCCGGGGCGGAATCCCCGGCCTCGCTTTTTTCGCCGCGCCGCCGCGCCGTTACAGGATCTCGGCCGTATAGTTGTCCGAGTCGTCCCGTGAGAGACGGACCGTAACGGTCGTTCCGTTGCCTGCGTTGTCCTCCACGTGGATGTCGTAATCCGTGTGACTTTCGGCCGCGGGGGCGCCGGAGCTTATGGTCATCTCCGACCCGTCGAAAGAGCCCGCCAAGGTTGCGGTTCCGTGCAACGTTACCGCGTAGGATCCCGTGTCGAGGCCGGAGCCGGGCACCGGGTCGCTTGTCGTGAAACCGGAGACGGTCGTGGCCGTGGCGGTCAGGGGATCGCCGGTGACGGAAGGATCCTCGGAGTCCTGCTTTACCGTCACGCCGCGGACCACCGACTGCAGGCCCACCTTGTCCACCGCGTAGATGGTATGGGCGTCCGCCCGGGGCGCCAGGAGGATCGATGTCGTGGAGCTCGGGTAGCTCGTTCCGTCGATCAAGTACTGATCGAGACCGGAGCCTCCCGCGTTATCCGAGCCCGAAAGGGTGAAGGTGATTCCCGCCGCGGCGGTGGTCCAGTAGACGCCGTCTCCGTCCTGGTAGGTTCCGCCGGGGGGAGCGGCGGTCGGCCTGTCGGGCGCGGTATTGTCCTGTTTCACGATGACGGAAGACCCCGCCGTGACGTTCCCGACGTTGTCGACGGCATAGAAGGTGTGCGTGCCGGACCCGATGGTCAGGCTTGAAGCCTGGGTTCCGCTGCCATCGGAGTTGGTCGTGAATCCCCTTAGCCCGGACCCGCCCGCGTCGTCGGAACTCGAGAGGTCGAAGGTCACCCCGACGGTCTTGAACCAATACGTATCCGGAGTGGTGGTTTCGTCCAGGTAATCCTTGAGGCTGCCCGTGATCGTCGGGACATCGGGACCGACGGCGTCCTGTTGTACCGTGACGGCGAATCCCGTCCCGGAGACGTTGCCCGCCTTGTCCACGGTGTAGATCGAATAGGTTCCGGTTCCTCGGGTGAGACTGGGAGACTGGTATCCGCTTCCGTCGGAGGAGGTCGAATATCCCAGGAGCCCGGAACCGCCGTCTCCCGCGCCCGCGGGCGTGAAGGCGACTCCGGATCCGGTTCCGTACCAGTAGGTGCCGCCGTAGTAATGACTCGGGCTGGCGGAGACGCTCGTCGGAGCGGTCGGTTGTGTCGTGTCCATCTGGATTATCTTGGTGTCAACCGCCGTATTCGTGAGGATCGTCCAGTTGTCCAGCTCGTCCGCGACCCGAACCTGGATCTTGGTCCAGCCTTCGGCGGAGTTAGCCAGGGTGAAGTCGTAGGTGCCGTCGAACCCGACGACTCCGTGGTCCACGGCCGTGCCCAGGGCGAAGCCCGAGGAGTCGCAGGGCGTCTCGATGACCTGCATTTTCCAGACCTGATACTGGTCGTCCGTGGCGGACACGTCCAGCCGTATCGCCGTCCCGTTCGTATACGCCCGGTCGGACGCGGCGACGGAGGAAGAGCCGACCGCGTTCCGGATTGTGAAGGAATTGATCGCCGGAGCGGTCTCGTCCTCCGTACCGGTCGTGGCGAAGTACCAGGAATAGTCGTCCGCCATGGGGTTCCCCTCCAGGTCCGTGATGCCCGGAGTCAGGGTGACCAGGATCGTGTAGTACTTTTCGTAGAATGAAGAAGGAGAAAGGGTGACCACGGTTCCGGAAACCGAGAGCCCCAGACCGGCATGGATGGATACGGGATCGACCTCGGGATTCGTTGTGGGCCAGGTCGTGACCAGGACGCTGGTTCCCAGGTCTACGGTGGCTGAATCGATGTCCTCGCTGAACTTGATCGTGATGGTCTTGTTGATTGGCACGTCGTTGCCCGTCGGAGATACGTAGATGACCTTCGGCCGGGTGTCGTAATTCGGAGTCACCGTGATGGTGCCCGCGAAGGCGGCGTTCACGGTGAAAGTCGTTGTGGCCGAGGCCGCGTCCGCGAAGGATACGTCCCCCGAGTCGGCCGTCCAGCCCGCGAAGGCGTACTTGTCGCCCACCGAGGTGGTGATGGTGTAGGACACCCCGACCTTCCAGGATTGAGTGCCGACCGGGCTCGGGGCTCCCATGCTCGGGCTCGCGGGAGGCGCTATGTTCACCGTCACCACCGCCGCGGTGGCGTCGATGACGTCGTCCTTGATCCGCTGTTTCAGGTCCGCGGTTCCGAAGAAGTCCTGACAGGTCGAAAGGAGGAGGGCCGCACCGGCGAGGGCGAGGACTCGGGCCGGTGAGGACCGGCTCGCGGGCTTCTGGGTACTCATGGGGGGCCTCCTGCCGATCCCGTCCCGGGAACGATGGGGAAGATTCGAAGGTCGGAGAACTCGGCCGTGTCCAGGGCTCGCAGGACCGCGAAGGTCGAGCCTCCGGACATCGGTAATCCGCTCAGCCGGAGCGCCGCCCTCCCGTCCGTGAAGACCGAGAGGACGCCGTCCGCCGGATCGAACTCGACCCCGTAGGTCCTAATTTCCTGCCCCGTGCCCCGCAGTCGGACGGAAGCAAGGCGGGTGATCTCGACCGGACCGGCGCATCGGTACACCTGGAGCCTCGGCGCGGAATCCCCGTACGCCGCCGGATCGACGGTCACCCAGACGAGCAGGGAGTCACCGCCCCCGTATCCGGATCCCGGGAGGGCGCCCCGGCCGAAGAGGTGGAGCCCGAATCCGACCCACCCCTTGCCGGTCGACCGGGCCTTGAACTCGTAGGCGACGGGACCCTCGGGATCCTCCCGGGGGATGACCAGCTTGGCGTAGTACGCCTTCGGATCGGTCATGACCGCCCGGGTGCCCGTCCGCACCCAGGTACCGCCGGCGACGCGGGCGTCGGGACCGGACAGGTCCAGGAAACCGGGAAGCTCCGGTTCGGGCCCGGGGACGGCCGAAGGGGCGGTCTCCACGGGCTGGGGTGCCC
>JBGSPT010000055.1:0-3312 GCA_041738475.1 Treponematales bacterium | reverse complement strand
AGCGGGCGGCGGAATGCGGCGACCGGCGGAGTTCCGCGCGGAAGCCGTTTGCGTTCGACGGTGGTGTTCGGTTGGAACTGCCCGGGCGTCGTCCCTTCCCGCGTCGACGGGTCGGAACCGGTGAAGTCCTAGGACGCCCGGGGCGTCACATCATCATGCCGGGGAGGAGGGCGGGGCGCATGGTGCGGGAAAGGAGGAAGGCGGAGGAGGGGGATCGGGCGGCGCGGTTCTGCGTACGGATCACGGGAACCTCCCTCCGGGGCCGGCGGGGCGGCGCGCCGGAATGCGCGGCCGTTTCAGCCTTTGAAAGCCTCGGACAGGCAGACTATAGCGGTTTCTGTCGGGAGATGCAAGTGCGGTGGACGGTGGACAGTGGTCGGTGGACGGAAGTGACCAAAGAACGCGAGCGATGTCCCGGCTTGGACGTGGGACTCGGCCGCGTTCTGCAACCACTTCCGTTTACTGTTCACTGTCCACCGTTCACCGACTCCAGTCGATGAACTGCTCCGTCTTGGGCTTCTGGCAGCCGGGGCAGAAGAAGGAATCGAAGCCCAGGACTCCGGCCTTGCGGATCGTGGACCCGCATACCGGGCAGGGCGAGCCGGCCCGGTTCCGCACCCGCATGTGGTCCCGTACCTTCTCCTCCGTGGGCCTCCCGGCTTCGGCCACCTCGAAAATCCCCCAGGCCAGGACTTCCCTGATCGCGGTGTAGAAGGCGTCCTTCTCCTGGGGGGAGAGCCGGCCGCAGGGCGACTTGGGGTGGATCCGGGCGGAGAAAAGGATCTCGTCGGCGTAGGCGTTCCCCACCGCGGAGAGCTTGGTCTGGTCCATCAGGAAGACCCGGGCCTGGCGGCGCTCCTTGGCGATCAGCTTAAGGAAGGCCTCCCGGTCGAACTCCGGACCCGTGAGGTCCACCCCCTGGGTCAGATATCCCGGGATCGCCTCGAAACGGCCGGGCTCGCAGAGGTAGACCTTTCCCATGTTCTTCTCGTCCCCGTACTCGAAGCGGGTTCCGTCGTCCAGGTCCAGGGCGAAGCGCCGGGCCGCCAGGGGCTTTTCCGAAGCGGGCACGACCCGGACCCTGCCCGCCAGCATGAGGTGCATCACCAGGTCGTGCTTCTCCAGGGAAAACCGAAGGAAGGGACCTCGCCTCTCCAGATCCGTAAAGGAATCCCCGGCAAGAAGATCCCCGAAATCCCCGGGCACCAGGATCCGCAGGACCGTCGGGTTACCCACCGCGGCCCGGACCACCCGGCGCCCCAGGAGGGCCGGCCGGAGGCGCTCGACGATGTAGACCAGGTCGGGAAGCTCGGGCATGGGAAGAGTGTAAACGGTAAACGGTGGACAGTGAAGAGTGGTCTGTGGTCTGAGGTCGGAAGTGGTTACAGATCGCGGTCCAGTCCCACGCCGAAGCCGGGACATAAACCGCATTCATTAATCGCTTCCGTCCACTGTCCACCGTTCACTGTCCACGGACCACCGCATCCAACTCCCTCATCGCCTCGGACGCGCCGGCCCGGATGAAGATGTCCGTGACCGATTCCGTGAACTCCGTAGGCTCGGGATCGATCTCCACGACCAGGCCGCCCCGGCGCTTCACGATCCGGGGGATCTGGGCGGCGGGATAGACCTCCCCGGTACTGCCGATGACCAGGCACGCGTCCGCGGTTTCCGCGGCTGCGAAGGAAGCTTTGCAGGCGTCCCGGGGTATCCCCTCGCCGAAGAAGACGAAGCCGGGCTTGTAGATTCCCCCGCAGGGGCACCGGGGCGGGAGCTCCGTCAGGAGGGACGGATCCGCCTCGACCCGGGACCCGCAGTCCAGGCAGACGAGGTGCCGGCAGGAGCCGTGAAACTCCGCGAGGGCCCGGGAGCCCGCGGCCTCGTGAAGCCCGTCGATGTTCTGGGTCACCAGGAAGGACAGGCGCCCCTCCGCCTCCCAGCGGGCCAGGATGCGGTGGGCGTCGTTCGGCTCCGCCTTGGAGGTGTACTCGTAGAAGATCTCCCGGATGGCTGGCCAGGCGGACGCGGGGTCCCGGAGGAAGCGGCCCAGCTCCAGGGTCGCGGGGTCGTACCGGGTCCAGATGCCTCCTTCCCCGCGGAAGGAGGGTATGCCGCTTTCCACGGAGATTCCCGCCCCGGTGAAGGCGATGAGGCGCTTCGCTTGTCCGAGTTTATGGGCGGCCTGAAGGACCGCCCGGAAGGCTTCAGCGGTCACGGAGGGGAAGGAATCCGCCGGGCCGCCAGCCGGGAGAGAGCCCCGGCCGGGGCGGCGCTCAGCGGGAACGGGTTACCACCAGCCGAAGGCGGTGCCCACCCGGGTCAGGAACCAGATGAAGAGGATGCCCACCACGATCGCGTAGGTACGGAACCAGACCGCGAAGATCGCCCCCTCCTGGGCCGCGATGGAGCCGTTGAAGACGCTCGCGCCGATGCAGACCAGGAACCCGATCAGGGCCAGGATCCCGTAGGCGACGTTGTCCTCGCTCAGCGCGACCATGCTGAAGACGAAGGTGAAGGCGAACAGGAGCACGAACAGTCCGAAGGTCACGAGCCCGTTTCGAGTATCCATTCTGCGACTCCTTTGGCGTGGTTGGATGGTACTGTAGGAGTATAATCCCCGCCCGCCCGGTTGTCCACGAAGGGGGCGTCCTAAATCCGCGGCTCAGGGGACACCCGACAAGGTTGCACGGCCGGTCCCGGGGATCTACACTCGAAGAGGACAAGGAGGGGAGATGATGAGAGCCGTCGTATTCGTGGCCAACGGAACCGAGGAGGTCGAGGCGGTCACTCCCGTCGACTACCTCAGGCGCGCGGGGGTGGAGGTCGTCGTGGCCGGCATAGGAGAGCGCGACCTGATGGGCGCCCACGACATCCGCCTGACCGCGGACCTGGCGGCGGAGGACGTGGAAGGTCCCTTCGACCTGGTCGTCGTGCCCGGAGGCCGGGGCTGCGAGGCCATCGGCACGGACGAAAGCGCCCGGAACCTCATCATCAAGCACTTCCGGGAAGGGCGCCTGACCGCCTCCATCTGCGCGGCCCCGGTCTGGGTCCTCGGGAAACACTGCGGAATCCTCTCGGGCCGGAGGTTCACCTGCTATCCGGGGCTGGAGAAGGACTCGTACGGAGGAACCTTCACGGCCGGAAAGGTGGTCGAGGACGGCAACCTGATCACCTCCCGGGCTGCGGGATGCGCGGGGGAGTTTTCCGTGGCCCTCGTACGGGCCCTCCTGGGCAAGGCCGCGGCGGAGGAACTGGCCTCCAAGGTCCTGCTGTAGCCGAGCGCCCGGCCGCGGCGGCCGGACGGTGCCCGGG
>JBGSPT010000031.1:0-5225 GCA_041738475.1 Treponematales bacterium | reverse complement strand
GCGATACCGCGCTACATCGCGAGGCCGGCAACGAAGGTCCTGCGGACCTTCGTCGATATTCAGGAACCAAGCCGGCGACGAAGCTGTGGCCCCTGGAAGCGGCGGGCCGAGTAGCGTAGAATCTGTCCATCTTCGACGAATGCGGAGGTGTCCGATGGATAGACGCAGGGTTGTAGTCACGGGCCTGGGTGTCGTGAGCCCGGTCGGGAACAGCGTCCCCGAGTTCTGGGAGGCCGTGAAGGCGGGAAAGAACGGAATCGGTCCGATTACCCAGATCAACGTCGAGGACATGTCCGTAAAGATAGCAGGAGAAGTCAAGAACTTCGATCCGGGCCTGCGGATGGACGCCAAGGAAGCCAAGAAGATGGACCGCTTCAGCCAGTACGCGGTCTACGCGGCCCGGGAAGCCTTGGAGGACGCGGGCCTGGACTCGGCCGCCCGGGATCCCGAGCGGATGGGCGTCTGCCTGGGCACGGGACAGGGGGGTACATCCTCTATCGAGGAAAGCGCCGCCCGGCTCTACGAGCGGGGCCCCGGCCGCGTTCCTCCCCTTACGGTGGTCAAGGTTCTTCCGAACATCGGCGCGGCCAACGTGGCCATCGCCGTAGGAGCCACGGGACCCTGCCAGTGCATCGTGACCGCCTGCGCGGCGGGTACGGACGCCATCGGAACGGGGCTCCGGTGGATCCAGGAAGGCCACGCCGACGTGGTCTTCGCGGGGGGCTCCGAGGCCTGCGTGACCCGCCTGGCCGTTGCCTCCTTCGCCATGATCCAGGCCCTGTCGACCCGGAACGACGATCCCGAACACGCATCCCGTCCCTTCGACAAGGACCGGGACGGCTTCGTCATTTCGGAGGGCTGCGGAGTCCTGGTCCTGGAGGACTACGAGAGGGCCAAGGCCCGGGGCGCCCGAATCTACTGTGAGCTGGCCGGATTCGGGACCACCTGCGACGCCCATCACCTCACCGCCCCCGACCCTGAGGGCCGCGGCGCGGCCCGGGCCATGACCCTGGCCCTGGCGGACGCGGGTTTGAAACCCGGGGACATCGACTACCTCAACGCCCATGGAACCTCGACCCCCTTGAACGACCCCATCGAGACCAAGGCCGTCAAGCTCGCCTTCGGGGACCACGCCGGGAAGCTCATGGTCTCCTCCACCAAGTCCATGATCGGTCACTGCGTGGGCGCCGCGGGGGGGATCGAGTCGGTGGCCACGGTTTTGGCTATCCGGGATCAATTCGTTCCTCCCACGATAAACCTGGAGAACCCGGACCCCGAGTGCGACCTGGACTACGTGCCGAACAAAGGCCGGTATGCACCCATCCGGGCGGCCATGAAGGATTCCCTGGGTTTCGGCGGCCAGAATGCTGTTGTGATCTTCAAGCGGATATAGGCGGCCGGAGAGTAGTACGTTTTCATCCTAGGAATGGACAGGATGTACAAGATAAAGAAAGGATGTACAGGATAAGAATGGGGGGGAAGTATGTTTCCTTCCCTCAAGTTCTTAATCCTGTTCATCCTCTTAATATCCTGTTCATCCTGTCTGTTTTATGGTTCCAAGGCGCGTCTGTAGTATCCCTGTCAATCTTCGATATCGAAGGAGACGTATCCCCGAAATTCGACGGGGCGGGACAGGACGGATTCGACGCGGGCGTAGGGGGGGCCTTTTTCCAGCCACGCGATGTATTCGTCCACGGCCTCCGGGCTTCCTTCGGCGTGGGTTTCCACGTCGCCGTCCGGCAGGTTCCGGACCCAGCCGCGCACGTGGAACCTGAGGGCCTGGATCCGGGCGGACCAGCGGAATCCCACCCCCTGGACCCTGCCGGATACGACGGCCCGGACGGCGGCGCTAGGCTTTCCGCCCGTCCCGGGCCTCCGAGGCCAGGCGGCCGACCAGGGTCTCCAGTTCCGCATAGTCGAAGGGCTTGTAGACCACCTCGAAGGGCACCTTGAAATCCGGGCGCAGGAATCCGGAGGTGAGGATGATCTTCTTTTCCGGGCAGTACCGGGCGAGGAATTTCACCCAGTAGTCGCCGCCCAGGATATCCATCCGGTAGTCGCTTATGATGACGTCCACGTCGTTGTCGAGGAGCTGTTTTATGGCCCCGACTCCGTCGGAGGCTACGAGCACCTCGTAGCCCCGGCCGCGCAGAAAATCCCGGAGGGAGAGCCGGATGGCGTCCTCGTCCTCCACGACCAGGATCAGACCGAGTTTAGGCGTATCCTGCGGCAACCTTGGCCTTCACTTTCCCGGCGAAGTCCAGCAGGGAGCCTGCGACCTCGTCGAAATCCAGGGGTTTGGGGAAGAACGCGTCCGCGCCGTCCTCCAGCATGGAGCTTTTTTCCTCCGGACGGTCGAGTCCCGTGATCGCCACCACATAGGGCTTGCCGAAGCTCGGATCGGTCTTGATGCGCTTGCACAGGGAGTGGCCGTTGACTCCCGGAAGGTCGACGTCGAGGATGACGAATCCCGGGCGCTTTTCCGCGAGGATGCGGCCCGCCTCGAACCCATCGAAGGCCTGGGAGATCGCGAAGGACGGGAGCCTCTTTTCGAAGAACCGCCTGAGCAGGTCGTTGAGCTCCCGGTCGTCGTCGATGATCACCATGCCGTTCCAGTCCACGTCGAACCGGGACTTCCCGCTCAGCTCCGCGGGTATCCGCATGCCCCGGCCCTCGAGGAAGCCGCGGAGGTCCTCGGCGTAGACCCGGTACTGGCCTCCCGGGGTGGTGAAGGCCTTCAGGTGGCCGTTGCGTATCCAGTTGATCGCGGTCTGGTTGACGACGCCGCAGAGGTTCGCGACCTCCAGGGCGGAGAATATCCGGACTTTCTCGGTTGCTTTCGGCATAACAACTCCTGGTACCGCCGACGGCACATAATTGCTTATATTATAATGGCAATTTTATTATAGTTACTATATCCATAATGTCAAGAATCAATCGCGAAGCGATGGGACACCCGCCGCCCCGGTCCATCCGAGACTCAGTGTACTTCACGCTTGTTGATTTTTCCATGCCAAACCCGTATCGTACCCGCCGCGACCAGAGCATCCCAAGGAGCGCACATGGAGCTGAATCAGGAGTACGTGGACGGGCTGTCCGTGAACGAAGTGGCCGTGATGAACCGTATAGCCGGAGAGCTGGGAGTCCGGACCGGCCAGGTATCCGCGGTGGTGTCCCTGACTGCGGAGGGCTGCACCGTGCCCTTCATCAGCCGATACCGCAAGGAACGGACGGGCAGCCTGGACGAGGTCCAGGTCAGGGACGTGGTCCACAAGTACGAGTCCTTCGTGAACCTGGAAACCCGCCGCCTGGAGATCATCCGGGCCATCTTCGGCCAGGGCAAGCTGACCGCGGACCTTCACGACAACCTCCTGAAGTGCTCGACCCTCGCGGAGCTCGAGGACATCTACGCCCCCTTCAAGAAAAAGAAGAAGACCCGGGGCATGCTGGGCCTGGAACGGGGCTTGGAGCCCTTGGCGGACCTCATGGCCCAAACCGACGACCCGACCGTGGAAGCCCGAGCCCCGGAGTTCGTCCGGGAGGATCCCGAGAATCCGGAGCTCTCGGTGCCCGGCGTCCGGGATGCCCTCCAGGGGGCCATGGACATCCTGGCGGAGAGGGCCTCCCAGGATCCGGAGAACCGGGCCCTGGTCAAGTCCTGGTACCTGAAGACCGGGCACCTGACCGTGAAGGGCGTCGGGGACGAGGCGGCCAAGGCCAAGAGCGTCTACCAGATGTACTGGGAGTATTCCGAGGAGCTCTCCCGGGTGAAGCCCCACCGGATCCTGGCGGTCAACCGCGGGGAACGGGAGGGCATCCTCGCCGTCACCCTGGATGTGGACGAGGACGGGGCCGCGGAAAGGCTGAAGGCCAAGTACGCTCCCCGGACGAGCTACCACCGGGACGCCCTGGACGACGGGCTCCGGAGGCTCATTTCCCCCGCGGTGCTCCGGGAGATCCGATCCGACGCCTCCGACCAGGCGGAGGGCCACGGAATCGACGTGTTCAGCGAGAACCTGAAGAACCTCCTGCTCCAGCCCCCCATCAAGGGCACCCGGGTTTTGGGCGTGGATCCCGGCATCCGGACGGGAACCAAGTGCGCCGCCCTGGACGAGACGGGCAAGTTCCTGGACTACTTCGTGATCAACCAGGAGACCAGGCCCGAGGACGGCAAGAAAGCCCTGGCGGAGGCGGTGCGGAAGCATTCCTTGGCCCTGATCGCCGTGGGCAACGGAACGGCCAGCCACGAGGTGCAGAAGCTGGTGGCGGATGCCATCTCGGAGAACGGCCTTTCCGTGGCCTACACGGTGGTGGATGAGGACGGGGCGTCCGTCTATTCCGCCAGCGACGTGGCCCGGGAGGAGTTCCCGGACCTCGACCTGACCATCCGGGGTGCCATCTCCATCGGACGTCGCCTCCAGGATCCCCTGGCGGAGCTGGTCAAGATCGACCCCAAGAGCATCGGTGTGGGCTTGTATCAGCACGACGTGAACCAGAAGCGCCTCTCGGACACCCTGGACGAGGTGGTCGGCTCGGTGGTGAACAACGTGGGCGTGAACCTGAACACCGCCAGCCACAGCCTCCTCAAATACGTCTCGGGGATCAACGCGTCCCTGGCCAAGAAGATAGTCAAGTTCCGGGAGGCCAACGGCCGGATCTCGGGCCGGGACCAGCTCAAGGGCATCCCCGGCCTCGGGGACAAGACCTTCGAGCAGTGCGCGGGCTTTCTCAAGATCCCCGAGAGTCCCAACCCCTTGGACAACACCTGGGTGCATCCGGAGAACTATCCCCTTGCCGAAGAGGTCCTGCCGGTGATCCGGGAGGGCCGGGACCTGACCAGGGACCTCCGGGCGGGGCTCAAGGACAAGTACAAGGTCGGGGACACGACCCTGGACGACATCCTGGCGGAGCTGCGCAAGCCCAACCGGGATCCCCGGGAAGACCTGCCCAAGCCCATCCTCCAGAAGGGGGTCCTCCAGTTCGAGGACCTCTCCGAGGGCATGACCGTCACGGGCAAGGTCAAGAACGTCGTGGACTTCGGGGCCTTCGTGGACATCGGGATCAAGGAAAGTGCCCTGATCCACGTTTCCGAGGTGGCGGACCGCTTTGTCCGGGACCCGATGGAGGTCCTCAAGGTCGGAGACGTCAAGGAATTCCGCATCATCTCCCTGGACCCCGACCGCCGCCGCATCGGCCTGTCCCTTCGGAAGGAAGGCGCGGCCAGG
>JBGSPT010000445.1:0-35380 GCA_041738475.1 Treponematales bacterium | reverse complement strand
CGGGGTGGCCCGCAGGGCGGCGGAGCAGTTCCTGGAGGCCGAGGCTTCGGCGGACGGGGCTTCCGAACCCGGCCCGGTTCCCGGCCGGCACGTACCCGAATCCGCCCGGGGCGGATTCTACGCCACCGGGGATTCCGGGTCCTGGACGGGACTGGACCGCTTCGCGGAACGCTACGGGCTGTCCTTTGAAGGTGCCCTATGACGGATTTGATCGGCGTCGTCCTCACGGGGTCCAACAACACCTTCCTGGTGGAGACTCCGGACGGAGCCCTCCGGCGCTGCGCCATCAAGGGTAAGATACTCCGAAACCTCGAGGGGTATTACAATTCCCTGGCCCCCGGGGATCGGGTATACCTGGAGCCCGACGCGTTCCGGCAAGATCAGGGTTCCATCCTGGGCATGGAGGAGCGGCGCAACCTGTTCTGGCGCTGGAACGAGAAGGGGAAGTCTGTCCAGGCCATAGCTGCCAACCTGGACCTGATCGCCTGCGTGGCATCCGTACGGCTTCCGCCCTTCCGTCCCCGCTTCGTGGACCGGGTGGCGGTGACCTCGGAACTCGAAGACCTGCCCCTCCTCATCGTGCTGAACAAGTCGGATCTAGAGGCCGATCCGGAGACGGAAGCCCGCCTTGAGGATTACCGCCGCATCGGCTACGAGGTCCAGGTCTGCTCGGCCCGGGACGGGCGGGGGATCGGGGAGCTCCGGTCCCGGATACGGAATCGGACCACGGCCTTCGTGGGGCAGTCCGGAGCCGGCAAAAGCTCCCTCCTGAACGCCCTGGAGCCGGGCCTGGACGAGCGTGTCGGGGAGGTCTCCGAAAAGTACGAACGGGGTCGGCACACAACGACCCGGTCCGTGATGGTCACTCTGGGGGACGGCTGCAGCCGGATCGTGGACACCCCGGGATTTCGGAGGCTGGCCATCCGGGGCATCCCCCGGGACTCCCTGGTGGCCTGCTTCCCGGAGATGAGGCCCCTGGCGGAGGCTTGCGCCTACGGTCTGGCCTGCGGGCACCAGGACGAGCCCGGCTGCAGGGTCCGCGCCGGGGTGGAGGAGGGGCTGGTCCACCCGGACCGCTACGAGAGCTATCTTCGGGTGCGCGCGGAGCTGGATCAGACCGTGGAGTACGCTAAAAAACCGGGGAAACCCCGGAGGGACTATAGCGATGACGATGAATGAGCGGACCCTGGATCTCCTCGATTTCCGCCGCGTCCGGGACGACGTGGCGGGCTACTGCCGCTCCGACGAAGGCAGAACTTCCGTGCTGGAATCTCTGCCGTCTACGGACTCCGTACGCGTGGAGGACGCCAAGGCACGGTCCCGGGCGGTTGGCGCCCTCTTCGAGGAGGGGATACCCCTTCCCGGGGGGACCTTCCCCGGGATCGCGGACTTCCTTCCGGTCCTTTCCAAGGAAGGGACCTGCCTGGAGCAGGAGGAAATCTACGCCCTGGCCCTTTGGTCCGAGGCGTACGGGGAGCTGAAGGCCTTCCTTTCGAAGGCTGAGCACTCGGTCCTGGCCGTCGAGACCGGCCAGGCTCCGGACCTGGCGGAGATCCCCCGGATCGTCTTCCGCGTCCTGGCACGGGACGGCACCCTGGCGGACCTTCCGGAGCTCCGGGACGCGCAATCCCGGATCCGGAGGGTGAACTCCGAGATCGAGCGGATCACCTCCTCCTTCTTCCAGGACGGAGAACTGCGTACCATGCTCCAGTCGGACCTGCCCACCCAACGGGACGGCCGGACCGTCCTGGCCGTGCGGGCCAACTTCAAGGCCAAGATCCGCGGCATCGTCCACGAAGTGTCCGACACGGGCCGCACGGTCTTCATCGAGCCCGAGGCACTTGTGCGCAAGAACAACGAACTCGTGGAGGCCGAGGCGAAGTACCGCCAGGAGGTCTTCCGGATACTCAAAGAGACCACCGCACGGGTAGCCGCCCGGCTGGAGGATCTGCTCGCAGCCCGGGAGGCCTGCGGGGCCTTCGACGACCTCTGGGCTCGTGCCCGGTACTCCCACCTTTCCCGGGGGACCTTAGCCCTTCCCGCGGAGACGGGACTGACCCTCCGGCAGGCCCGGCACCCCATGCTCGGCTACAAGGCGGTGCCCATCGACCTGGAAATCCCCGAGGATGTCCGCACCCTGGTGATCACGGGCCCCAACACGGGCGGCAAGACGGTCAGCCTCAAGACCGTCGGGCTCCTGTGTCTGATGAACCAGTTCGGCCTGGCGGTTCCGGCCCAGGAGGGAACTTGCCTGCCCGTGTTGGACGGCGTGTACGCGGACATCGGGGACGAGCAGTCCATCGACCAGTCCCTGTCCACGTTCTCGGGGCACATGAAGGCGGTCTCCGGGATCGTGGGTTCCGCGACGGGCCGGAGCCTGGTGCTCCTGGACGAACTGGGAAGCGGCACGGATCCCGAGGAAGGCTGCGCCATCGCCATGTCCCTGCTGGACCATTTTATCGAGACCGGTTGCCTGACCATAGTCACCACCCACCACGGGATCCTCAAGAACTACGGCTACACCCGGCCCGGGGTACTGAACGCCTCCGCGGAGTTCGACAAGAACACCCTTTCACCGACCTACCGGATCATCATGGGCATTCCCGGGGAGAGCCGCGCCCTGGATGTGGCCGCCCGGAACGGCCTTCCGGAAGCCGTCGTCGCGGGGGCCCGGAAATACCTGGCCGAGGAGAGGACCGACGTGGCCGCCATGATCCAGGGGCTTTCGGAAAAACGCCGTGAGTTGGAGGGCCTGGAAGAGGAGCAGAGGCGCAGGATCCGGGATGCCAAGGAGGAACAGCGCAAGGCCGACCTCCGGGCCCTCCAGCTCCGCCAGAGGGAGGCGGAACTACGGGAACAGGGCATCGGGGAGCTGAAGCGCCTCCTTTCCGAAAGCCGCCGGGGCCTGGAAAACCTCGTGCGGGAAATCCGGGAAGGCGAGCTGACCCCCGACAAGACCAAGGCGGTCAAGGAATTCCTCGGGGGACTCGAGGCGGAGGTCCTGGCCCAGGAGGAGCGCTTCGAGGAGGGCCGCAGGAAGGCCGCCCGGGAATCCCCCGGCGACACGGGAGCTCCGGAGACTGCATTCAGGGAAGGGTCTCCGGTCCTGGTCGGCGCGGCTCGCCAGCGCGGCCGCCTCATCCGGAAAGCCAAGAAAGGATACTGGCTGACCGAGGTCGGTTCCCTCCGCCTGACCGTCCCCGAGGAGGACCTGACGGCCTGCCGGGAAGAAGCTTCCCCCGCACCGAAGGTCCTCGTGGATCCCGGAGTGGGCCGGGGCTCCAAGGCGGTGTTCGAGCTGGATCTCCGGGGTTTCCGCCTAGCCGAAGCCCTCAAGGCCGTGGAGGACCAGGTGGAGGCGGCTAGCCTGGCCTCCCTGAGCCTGTTCTCCATCATCCACGGCACAGGGGAGGGGATCCTGGGACGGGGTATCCACGAGCTTTTAAAAACCCATCCGGCGGTCCGGGACTATTACTTCGCCCGACCCGAGGAGGGCGGCTTCGGAAAAACGGTGGTGCATCTTAAGTGAACGGTGGACGGTGGACTGTGGACAGAAAGGAAAATCGAGATCGGTCCGGGTAATCCCCATCCTCATTCACCATTCCTTCCGTCCGCTGTCCACTGTCCACTGTCCACCGACATCCCCCCATTCGATCCCCTCCCCGTCCGGGATATCCCGAGAAGCCCGGCGGCCCAGCAGGACCTCGAGAAACTCCGGGCCGAGTCCGGGCCGGAGCACCTTCTCCGTCCGAAGAGCGGTGACATTCTCCCGGGTGAATACTTCGCCTCTCGGGATCGGGCGCAGGGCGTGAAGGCTGCGGTTCGTTCGGCCGTAATTAGCCTTCTCGCTGGGGGCCAGGCGCTTCCGGCCGTCTCCCAGCACGGCCTCCACCTTGTCCCGTCCGTGCTCCCGTTCCAGGGCTTCCCGGGCGGCCCGGGGATCCCGAGCGGCAGTCCGGATCGCTGCGGTCATGCGGCGGAAGTCGTCGGGAGAAAGCGCGATGGGATCGTCGAGGCCCGGGTCCGAGCGGGAAAGGCAGATATGCTTCTCTACGATCGAAGCGCCCACGCACACCGAAAGGGCAGGTACCAGGACGGGATCCCGGGAATGGTCGGATACCCCCACGGCAAGGCCCAGGAGGGTCGAAAGGGGCTCAAGGATCCGGAGGTTGTAGTCTTCTTCCGGCGCGGGATAGGCGGTGACGCAGTGAAGCAGGGCCAGGGACGGTCCGTTTCCGGCCGCGGGTCGCAGACGGTCCACCGCCCGCTCGATGTCGCCCAGGGTGGAGACGCCGGAGGACAGAATGGCGGGAAGGGCCATGCGGGCGATCACGTCCAGAAGATCGACGTGGTTGAGTTCGGGACTGGCGACCTTGACGGCCCGTACGCCGATCTCCGCCAGCTCCCGGGCGCTCCGTACGCCGAAGGGGGTGCACAGGAACAGTAGCCCCAGGGCTTCCGCCTGCTCCTTGAGGGAGGCGAAGAAATCAGGACCCCTTTCAAGGCTTGAAAAGCGGTCGAATAGGGGCACCGGCCCCCCCGGCAGGGGAACCATGCCGGTGTCGGGGTGGACGATCTCCCGGGCGTAGAGGTGCTGGAACTTGGCGCACTCGGCCCCGGCTTCCCGGGCCGCGTGGAGGAGTTCCGAGGCCTTGACGGGATCCCCCCCGTGGCCGGTTCCTATCTCCGCGACAACCAGGGGATTCCCGGGATGGTAGGCCCTCCCGTCGACATCGAATCCGAAGGGTCCCACAGCCCGCCTCCTTGCTTTTTTCCGTCGACCCTCGACAACCGCAACGCTATCATATAAACTAGGTTCCGGAAAGCCGGGGCGCCGTATGCGCCGAAGCCTACTCGATATGCGGAGCCCGCGGAACGCGGACCCAGGTGCAAATAAGGAGACGCCACGATGGAACACATCTACTGCGACGTTTGCAAGAAGGAAGTCCACAATCCCGTTCCCGAGATCTCTTTTTTTGATTTTGCCCACATCAGCATGTGCGAGACCTGCCGTGACGATCTGAACGCCGCGCTCAAGTACACGGTTCGTGAGAAGTCCCCCTTCAACTTCGCTTGGTACGACGACCTCCGCATGCAGCTGCTCAAGCAGGGAGTGCAAAAAGGGCGGATCGAGATCAAGCGCGCCCGCTAGGCGTCTGGAACCGGTATTCCGGGGACGCGGCTGGATGCAGGGGCCGAAGGGCCGATGCGGATCCGTCCGATAGGGCCGTACGCCCGGAAACCCGCGTCCGGAAGGCCGGCTGACGGGGCTCTGAAGGCCCTATACGGTATGGGAGTGTACGATACCGACCTTTCTCGCCGGATATGTCGAGGTTCTCCATTTCTTGACATCGTTTCGCATTATATGATATGGTTTTACCGGAGACTTCACCCTCCGCCGATTCCACGATAACCGTTTCACCGCAGGTAATCGCCCGGAAATCGGCCGGGTACCCTGGTCCATTCGGCTCGGTCGGATCGACACGAGCGGGATCGGCTGGAATTCCATACGTATAAAGGAGCCAATATGTCCGGCCATAGTAAATGGGCGACCATCAAGCACAAGAAAGGCGCCGCGGACGCGAAGCGCGGGCAGATGTTCACCAAGCTTATCAAGGAAATTTCCATAGCCGCGCGCATGGGCGGCGGCGATCCCGAGAGCAATCCCCGGCTCCGCACCGCGGTGCTCAAGGCCCGGGCCGCCAATATGCCCAAGGATAACATCGACCGGGCCATAAAGAAGGGTACCGGAGAGCTCGAGGGAGTCAACTACGAGGAGCTCGTGTACGAGGCCTACGCCCCCGGAGGAGTCGCCATCCTCATCGAGGTACTCACGGACAACAAGAACCGGGCGGCCGCGGAAGTCCGCAACATCCTGACCCGGGCGGGCGGCTCCCTCGCCACCTCCAACGCGGTCCTACGCCTGTTCAACCGCAAGGGCGTGATCTCCCTGGACGGAGAGAAGTACACCGAGGACGCGGTTATGGAGGTGGCCCTGGAAGCGGGGGCGGACGACATCCAGAACGAGGACGGCGAGCTGGTGATCTACACCGCCCCGGAGGCTTTCGAAACCGTCTACAACGCCGTCACGGCCAAGGAGATGGCGACGGACGGAGCCGAGGTATCGATGATCCCCGAGAGCTACATCGACGTGGACAAGGACGCGGGCGGCAAGATCAACAAGCTCGTCGAGAAGCTCGAGGAATCCGACGACGTCCAGAACGTCTACCACAACGCGAACATCCCCGAAGACGCCGAGGAGTGATCCCCCCGGGGCGCTCGGATCCCTTCCGCCGGCTGCGGCCCCGGGAGGGATAGTCCGCGTCCTCGGCCTCGATCCGGGACTCGCCTCCACCGGCTGGGGGGTGATTGACTCCGGTCCGGCAGGGGTAGTCTACGTGGCCCACGGCTGCATATCCACATCCGCCTCCACGCCCCTTGAGGATCGGCTGTTGTCCATCCACGAGGGAATCCGCGAGATCCTGAACCTGTATAAACCCGCCGAAGCGGCCATGGAAGCCCTCTATTTCGCCAAGAACGTCACCAGCGCCCTTTCAGTCTCGGAGGCCAAGGGCGTCCTGCGGCTGACCTGCCGCCAGGCGGGACTCGCGGTCGTAGAGTACGGTCCCGGGGCCATCAAGCAATCCCTGGTCGGGCGGGGCAGGGCGGATAAATCCCAGGTCCAGGAATACGTCCGGATGTTCCTCGGGCTTTCGGAGATCCCCCGGCCAGACCATGCCGCGGACGCCCTGGCCGCGGCGGTTTGCCACGCCCATACCCGGAGCTTCGCGGAGAGGATCCGGGGATCCGGTCCAGGTTGAAGCCCCGGGGCCGGCGGGGTATACTCCCGGCATGTTCAATTCCCTCCTCGGGACCATCACGGAAAAAAGGTTCGATATCCTCCGGGTCGACAACAACGGCCTGGAATGGGAATTCTCGGTGCCCGCCCGGTCCATCGACCAGTTCGGTGTCCTTGGCGCCAGAACCAAGGTCTACATCCATCTCCTGCACCGGGAGGACCAGATGCGGCTCTTCGGGTTCCCCACGGAACGGGAACGGGCTCTCTTCCTGGAACTCCTCAAGGTCGAGGGGATCGGCCCCCGTCAGGCGGTGAAGATCCTTTCCGGTATTTCCCCCGAGGATCTCGAGGCGGCGCTTGATTCTGAGAACCTAGCGAGACTTCAGCAGGTCCCGGGCCTCGGAACCAAGACCGCCCAGAAGCTCGTCTTCACCCTCAAGGGAAAGCTTCCCGGCGCCGCGCCCCGGGACGTGCGGGGACCCTGGGCGGATGTTGTCCAGGCTCTGGCTGACATGGGCTATGACAGGAAGCGGGCCGCCCAGGCCGTTTCCCGCCTTTCCGAGGAAATCGAAGGCGCCGCCGGTCCCGAGGCTGAGCAGGAGCTGTTCCGCCGGGCCATCCAGGAGCTTTCCGCGTGAGCGGCGGCGGGGAGCGCTCGGCCGGATCCGGACCGAAGGGGGACCGGGGTACCCGTTCCGCGGGATATTCCGGCCCCGAGGCCGACGGAGCGCCCGTTTCCGGTGCCCGGGGCATCCTGGATCCCGGCCTGCGGGGCGCGGAGGACGAGAAGGAGTCGGTGCTTCGGCCCCGGCGTCTTTCGGAGTTTTTGGGCCAGGAGCGCCTGAAGGAAAACCTCTCGGTCTTCATCCGGGCCGCCCGGGAGCGGGGGGAGGCCCTGGACCACGTCTTCCTCCTGGGTCCCCCGGGACTCGGGAAGACGACCCTGGCCGGAGTCGTGAGCCGGGAGCTGGAAGTGGACTTCAAGGTCACCAGCGCTCCTGCCCTGGACAAGCCCAAGGACCTGGCCGGGATCCTGACCACAGTCACCGAGCGTACGGTCTTCTTCATCGACGAGATACACCGCCTCAAGCCCGCCATCGAGGAGATGCTCTACATAGCCATGGAGGACTTCGAGCTGGATTGGATCATCGGCCAGGGCCCCTCCGCCCGGACCGTGCGCATCCCCCTGCCGCCGTTCACCCTCGTCGGGGCCACCACCAAGGCGGGAATGGTCTCCAGCCCCCTGGTCAGCCGTTTCGGGATCTCCCTGCGTTTCGGATTCTACGATCCCCGGGAGATCACCCTGATCCTGAACCGCTCCGCCTCCATCCTGGGGATGGAACTGAGCCCGGGAGCCGCGGACCTGCTGGCCGCCTCGAGCCGGGGAACCCCCCGGGTGGCCAACCGTCTCCTGCGGCGCATGCGGGACTTCGCCCAGGTCTTCGGGGAGGGGCGGGTAACCGAGGATGTGGTCCGGGAAGGACTCGATCGCCTGGAGGTGGACCGGTACGGCCTGGAGCGCCACGACCGGGATATCCTGCGCTCGGTGATCGAGAAGTACGGCGGAGGACCCGTCGGAGCGGAGACCCTCGCGATCTCGGTGGGAGAATCCGTGGAAACCCTGGAGGATTACTGCGAGCCCTACCTGATCCAGGCGGGCTTCCTGCAGAGGACCCCCAGAGGCCGGGTGGCCGCCCCCCTGGCCTACGAGCACCTGGGATACCGGACCGGACATGCGGACGAAAGACTTCTCTTTTGACCTGCCCGAGGAACTGATCGCCCAGCGCCCCACGGGCGAGCGCGGCGCATCCCGGCTCTTCGTCCTGGACCGCGGTACCGAAACGTTCACCCATTCCTCCGTCGCGGATCTGGCCCGTCACCTCCCCCGGGGAGCCCTGCTGGTTTTCAACGACTCCAAGGTCCGGAAGGCCCGGGTGTACGCCGAATCCGAGACGGGGGGCAGGGTGGAATTCCTCCTGCTCCGGCGTCGGGGCGAGCGGGAATGGTTGGCCATGACGACCAAGGCCCGGAAGCAGGTTCCCGGTAAGCGCTACGCCTTTCCGGACGGGGTCGGGGGTCGGATCCTAGCGGTCGAGGAGGAGCTCCGGGTCCTGGAGCTGGACCGCCCGATCGACGACGACTACCTGGACCGCTTCGGACATGTTCCCCTGCCTCCCTATATCCGCAGGGAGGACGACGGATTCGACGCGGAACGGTACCAGACCGTGTATTCCCGGGCCGTGGGTTCCGTGGCCGCCCCCACCGCGGGCCTCCATTTCACCCAGGAGCTTCTGGGTTCCCTGCGCGAGTCCGGGATCGAGACCGTCAGCGTCACCCTGCACGTGGGCCTGGGCACCTTCCTTCCCGTCCGGGCGGAGAGGATCGAGGACCACATCATGCACGAAGAGGAGTACAGAGTTCCGGAATCCGCGGCGGAAGCGGTCAACCGCGCCCGTGCCGAGGGGAGGCCCGTGGTGGCCGTGGGGACGACGAGCGTCCGGACCCTGGAAAGCGCGTGGCGGGACGGATCTCTCCGGGCAGGAGCGGGATCGACACGCATCTTCCTGTATCCTGGACGGCGCTTCCGGGTCGTGGACGCCCTATTCACGAACTTCCACACACCCGAGTCCACCCTCCTCATGCTGGTCTCCGCCTTCGCAGGCCGCGGCCTCATCCTGCGGGCATACGACGAGGCGGTCCGGATGCGGTACCGTTTTTTCAGCTACGGAGACGCCATGCTGATCCTGTAATACAGATACGGCGGCAAAGGCGGATGGGGGTGTCCGATAAGCCGGTCACGTATCGGACACCCCCATCTCTCAGCCCGCGGGCTTCGAGATTCGGGCGCCCAGCTTGGCTTGAAGATAATACATCTCCAGGAGGTCCACCAGCTCCGGCGAGAAGTCGAGCTCAACGGCGCCTTTCTGGACCCCCGTAGGCAGGCGCACGGCCTCGGTGATTTTGCCGGTCACGTTGAACTGGTACTTTTGGAAGAAGAGCCGGAGTGTCGCTCCCTGCCCCTGAGGCAGGTCCGGGGTCTGCATGGGCGCGAGGAAGACCAGGCGATCCGCTCCGAGTGTGTACAAGGCGAGTTTCGTGACGATCGTCCCCGCGTTGAGGGTCGCGTAATTGTTGAACCCCAGGATTTTCGCGGATTCCGGGTTTACGGGGACCGTCTTGCCCGCGAGATCCTTGAAATCAGCCCGGAGCCGGTCCATCAGCATCATGTAATTCCCCATGAGGTTCTCGAGATCCGGAGGACAGGGGCGGAACTCCACGGAAATCAGGCCCACGGATTCCCGGCCCTTCATGGGCGCGAACTGGGCCAGGGAACAACGGCAGAAGACCTTGCGGGGAACGGGCGAGTCCCCGGGCTGGATGACGAGGTTCAGTCCTGCCAGGGATCCCTTGAAACGTTGAAAGAACACGATCTCGTCCCGGGAAAAGGAGCCCAGAAGCACGGCGCCTTTCATGGACAGCCGGTAGGGCACGCAGACGAGGTTGTAGGTGTCCACCTTGAGGATGGTCTGGTTCGATACGATGCCCAGCTTTTTCAAGGCAAAGGGGCTCAACGCCACGACGGAGTCCGCGTAGGTTTCGGAAAGATTTACCTTATCGGTTTTCGCCATACTCCGCCATTGTATCGGAACCCCGTCCCGAGTCAAGCACCCTTGGTCTTCCGGGGGCGCCTCGGTCCCGCCGTGCCTGGCGTGCCCGTCCCGCGCCGATCCGTCGTTCCCGGACGGCGGCGACCCTCGGACGGTCGCCCTGTCAAGGCTCCCGGGTTCTCCTTCGGGGCCAACAGGAACACCGCGGGCTTCCGTTCCAGTGAGACATCCGCGGAACGCCAGCGGCCGATGTCCATGGAAAGGATCCGTTCCGAGGTTCCACCCAGGGAAACCGCGACGCAGAGCCGGGTCTCCGGTTCCAGGACGGCCAGGGCGTCTGCCAGGAGGGCCGGGTTGCGGTAGGGAGCCTCAATGAAGATCCTGGTGGCACCGTCTCGGAGGGCCTCCCTCTCCAAGCGCTTCAGGGCGGCCCGGCGTACCTCGGCCTTTACGGGAAGGTATCCCAGGAACTCGAATTTTTGGCCGGAAAAACCCGAGGCCATGAGAGCCAGAAGGATGGAGGAGGGACCGGGCAGGGGTACGACCCGGATTCCCCGCCTATGGGCTTCGGAGGCAAGATCGGCCCCCGGATCCGCCACGCAGGGGCATCCCGCCTCGGAGAGGATACCCATATCGATGCCCCGCAAGGCCGGTTCCAGGAGGCCCGCCACGGTTTTGGGATCCGTATGCTCGTTCAGGACGTGAAACTCGGTCGCATCGAGGGCCTCCGGGGTCAGGACTCCGGACAAGAGACGGCCCGCGGATCGTTCCGATTCGACCACGAACTGCCTCAAGCCTCGAATAACCTCGACCACCTCGGGGGAGAGGATCCGTAGGGGATCACCGTCCCCGATGGGGGCGGGAATCAAGAAAAGGCGCCCCCGGGGCTTCACGGAGAGCCTCCCTCGTTGAGTTGGCTGAACGCCCTCCGGACAAGGGCCAGGAATCGGGCGGTCGATGGTTCGGGAACTCCCGTCTGGGCGCAGTAGGAGCCGTAGGCGCTGATCGCGGTTTCCATGTCCCTGGAGGGCAGGGGGATTCTTTTCCCCGCCAGGGCCGCCTCGATCTCGCGGTTCCGCAGGGCCCGGCCGAATGCGTACATGATTCGAACATCGGAAAGGACGCGCTTTTCGACCCGGGCAAGGACTACGAACAGGCTGGAATCGCGGGAATTGATCCTCGGGAAACCCAGCTTGTGGGCGATTCCCAGGTCCCATTCTCCCAGGGGTATGCGGATTCGGGTGAGAAGCTCTCCTCCGGGAAGCTCCGGGGTTCCGCCGGCTCCGATAAGCCGGTTCAGGTTTACCCACCGGGCCAGGGTCCCCTGCCTGTATTCCGCCAGGGCGTCCATGCAGGCGAGTACCGGGAAACAGTCTCGGAATCGGTCCGCTACGGAAAGGTTCCCCCCCAGGGTGGCAAGGTTCCGCACCGCGAAGGTGCCTATCCCGCGAACCACTCCACGAAGGGTTTCCGGGAGAAAGCCCTCCTTCAAGGTGAGCAGTTCCGAGAGGGTGGTCATGGACCCGACCTCCACGTAATGGTCAGTGCGGGAAACGTGCCTGAGCTCGGGGAGGGAATGCAGGGAGACCAGGGTTCTCGGCTTTTCGGTCCGGTCGGCGGAGGTTTCGGAAAAGATCTCCGTACCCCCCGCGCACAGGACCGCCCCGGGATTCCTCTTCAGCGCGGTCAGGGCCTCGCCGAGCCCTGCCGGTACGATGACTTCATCGATTCGCACGGAAATACATCCTCCGGGCCCTGAGCTCCGCGGCCGTCTGGACCCCCCGCACCAGGACTGCCGGGTCATGGCATCGGCAGAACACCGCGGACAGGCGTTCCAGGATCTCCTGGGGCTCCGGCCGCGGACGATCCTCCAGAAGGGCGGCGGCGGAGATCAGAACGGCGCCCCTGCAGAAATCGCAGGGCTCGGCTCTCGCCTTCCGGAATCCCTCCTTGAGGTCCGCGTATTCGTCGGTCTGCTCGAACCCTTCGATCGTGACCACCTCGGCTCCCCGGACTCGGAAGGCCGGCACGAGGCAGGCCGGGACCGCGCGGCCGTTAAGGGTGACGAGACAGAGGCCGCAATGCCCGGAACCGCAGTCGCTCTTGACTCCCAGGAGGGAGAACCGGTCCCGGAGGATCTCGGAGAGCCGATCCCCCGCCTCGGCCTGGCAGGAGACGTCCTCGCCGTTCAGTATGAAATCCAACTTCATAGGCCGTCCATTTCGTTCGCGGTTCCCTCGCTGTCAAAGGGTATCCTGTCGGCGCTCAGGTCGGAAGCCTGGGCGGCGGCTGCCGCGAAAGCGGCGGGAATGCAGAGGAAGGGAAGCTCGCCGATTCCTTTCAGGGGATCGCCCTGGTCCCAGGGAAGGAACTCTATATCGATGGGAGGGGCTTCCGCCAGGGAGAGCAGTCCGTATTCCCGGTATCCGTTCTCAGGCACCAGGCCGCCTTCCAGCGTCAGCCGCTCCCGGAAACACTGCCCCAGGGCGGCCATGGTCGATGCGGAAAGGGTGCCGCGGGCGAATCGCTCGGAGGCGACCCTCCCGCCGTCCACGCAGAGCCAGGCGCCCAGGATCCGGGGCTCCATGTTCCACGTGTTCAACTCGAGCTCAACCACGGCGCCGCAGCAGGAAAGGGATTCGAAGGGGTAGCCCCGGACGGCTCCATCTTCCCAACGAAGGGGGTTGCGGGCCCTGTGGACCGCCTTCGAGGCTATGGGCAGGGGGGAGCGGAACCGGCGACCGCGGATCGCGATGCAGCTTCGCTCTATAAGACGGTTCACCACCGCGATGTTCCGGGAGAGCACCGATGGACCGGAGTCGGGGACCGCCGAGGTGTTCACTTCGGATATGGAGACCTTGCCGGAGGGAATGCCCAGGATTCCCGCGGCGGTCGATCTCCAGATCGCCCGGGTACCCTCGTCACCGGCGATCGCGCTGGTGGAAATTTGCAGGGAGAGATCCTTGTTGAGGGTGCTCTCCACGGTGAACGTCTCGGAGGCCAGGGCCGCGAAGGACGCTCCGTTGGTCTGGTACCCGAAGGCTATTCCGATGCCCCGGGGGGATTCCTCGCTTCGGGAGGAGGATCTCCGTTTGCGGATCAATTCGTAGCTGCCGTGCTTGCGCACGAAATCGCTGGAAGTCCTCAGCCTCCGGCCGATCTCCTCGAAGGAGGTCTTTTCCCGGAGCCGTTCTCCGGTGATCAGAGGGGATCCCTTCCGGAGGAAGTGCCGGGACCTCCATTCCAGGGGGTCCTCCTGCCGGTCCCGGGCGATCCGGCTGGCGAGGCTTTCCGCGGCGAACAGGGTGTGGGCGGCTCCCATACCGGAAAAGGCTCCGAGGGGGGGGGTGTTGGTCCGTACAGCGTGTCCCTCCACGCGGAGATGCTGTACGGACAGGGATCCCGCCGCCTGGAGACAGGCCTGTTCCAGGAGTTCCCCGGCCAGAGGGCCGTAGGCGCCGGTGTTGAGGATGATCTTAGCCTCCAGGACCGAAAGGTTTCCCGAGCCGTCGAGCCCCGCCCGCAGGGAAACCCGGGAGCGGGCCTTCTTCGGGGTGAACCGGAAATCCTCGTCCCGGGAAAGGAGGATCCGGGCTGGTTTTCTGCACAGCACGGCCGCCAGAGCCGCGTGGCAGGCCAATACGGAGGGGTACCACAGCCTTCCGTCCATGGGTACGCCCAGGGGCGTCGGGCGGACTATGATCTCCTGGGGCTTGACCCCCAGGACCGACCGGACGCAGTCGCGCACGTGGAAGGGCCACTGGGTCGCACAGCGTACGATCAGCTTGTCGTAGTCGAACGCTGCCAGGGCACCCTGGGGTTCCGGGTAGAGGTGCTCCTGTGATTCGGAGCGGTACCGGGACTCGATGATCTCCGCGCATGCCTCGAAGGCCTCGTCGGGCTTTCCGGTCTCCACGAAACGCCGGGCCACAACCTGGTCCGGACGGAAGTCTTCCCACTCCAGGATCGGCTCTTCCTCGCGGACGGCGATCCGTACCGCGTCGCTCAGCTCCGAGAGAATTTGCGGGTCGGGTCCCGCCAGGAGCAGGACGGGCTCGCCCTCGTATGCGACCCGCTCCCGGGCCAGGATGGGGATATCGGATCCCAGGATGGCCAGCAGGTTTTCCCCGGGTATGTCCTCGGCACGGATGGCCCGGTACCCCCGGGGAAGACGGGGTACCTCGACGGTTTCCAGGGTTCCCCTGCCATAGGGCGACCGTACGGTGAGGACCCGGATCATGCCCTCTTCCCGGAGATCCGAAAGGGGGATGCCGGAGTCCCGGGTTTCGCTGCGGTCTCGCGGCACCAGCGCTCCTAGGCCGAGAACGACGCGCCCGTCTCGGCGACGGCCCGGGCGACGGTCCGGGCGCGGTCCTCGCCCATCCCCTGCCAGATGGGCAGGGAGATGGTCCTGAGGAAGGAAGCGTGGGCTTCCGGGAAGCTCTCGGGGGACAGCCCGTACCTGTCCGCCCAATAGGGCATGATGTGCAGGGGTATGAAGTGCACGGAGGTGCCGATCCCCGCCTTCCGGAGTTCCTCCACGAACTCGTCACGGCCGATCCGGAGGCTGTCCGGCCGGAGGCGAAGGGAATACAGGTGCCATGCGTGGCCGGGCCCGTCGGGCGGGAGTTCCGCGAAGGGCAGGTCCTTGAACGCGGCGTTGTAGATTTCCGCGATCCGGCGGCGCTCCGCGAGGAACCTGTCGGCCTTCTTGAGCTGTTCGCGGCCCACCGCCGCGAGCAGGTCGGGAAGGTTGTACTTGTATCCCGCCGCCACAACGGAATAGCTCCAGGATGCCGTCTTGGAGGTGTACCGATCCCAGACGGGGCGGTCGATGCCGTGCATCCTCATGGTGGACATGCGCTTTGCCAGCCTGGATTCGGAGGTGACGATCATGCCTCCGTCGCCGGTGGTGAGGGTCTTGGTCGCGTAGAAGGAATACACGCCTATGTCTCCCAGGGTTCCGGCGAACCCGTCCGGTAGGCGGGATGGGAAGGCATGCGCGGCATCCTCGACGACCGGGCATCCGTACCGGCGGGCCAGGTCCAGGATTTCCTCCATCGGACAGGGCAGTCCCCCCACATGGACCGGCACGAGGGCCTTGACGTTGCGGGTCTTCCTGAGCGTCTCCTCGAGCCGCAGGGGGTCCATGTTGTATCCGCCGGGGCGTACGTCGCAGAATGCGACCTCCGCCCCCAGGTGACGGGCCACCGCGGCCGTGGACGCGAAGGTGTAGGGACTTGTAATCACCGTGTCTCCGGGGCCGACGCCCAGGGCTTCCAGGGCGAGGTGCAGGCCGCTGGTGGCGGAGTTCACCGCCAGGGCGTGCTCGATTCCCACGAAGGAGGCGAATTCCCGTTCGAACTGGAGGGCGACGGATCCGGTGGTGAGCCACCCGGAGCGGAGGACCCCCAGGACGGCCTCCTCTTCCTCCCGTCCCAGGGAAGGGAGGGCGAAGGGGACGAAATCAGTACTCGGGTTCATGGGCCGGCGCCTCCACGGTGGTGATGTAGCGCCGGAGTATCTGTCGAAGCCGGCGGCGGTTCCTGTATTCAGATTCTGTCCCCTCCACGGCCGTGCAGACCGGCAGGAGCTCCTCCAGGAGGCGGTCCACGGGGATGTCCGCCTCGGAGTCCAGGACCAGGCGGTTCACCCTCGGGAAGGTCGTGGGGATTAGGGTCTCCCGGTCGCTGTGCAGCCTCTCTTCCCGGCGCTCACCGGGGCGCAGGCCGATGTACCGGATGGGGATGTCGCGCTCGGGCTCGAATCCGTAGAACCGGATCAGCTGCTCCGCCAGGTCCTTTATCCGGACGGGCTCTCCCATGTCCAGCAGGTAGGATTCGCCGCCGTCGCCGACTCCCCCGGTTTTCAGGACCAGGGAGCAGGCTTCGGGGATGGTCATGAAATACCGGCTGGCTTCGGGGTCCGTGACGGTAACGGGGCCTCCCGTCTCGATCTGGCGCTGGAACAGGGGAAGGATCGATCCCCGGGACCCCAGGACGTTCCCGAACCGGACCACCATGAACCTCTGCCCGGACCCGGCGCCCGC
Organism: Treponematales bacterium; assembly: GCA_041738475.1. Taxonomy (GTDB): domain Bacteria; phylum Spirochaetota; class Spirochaetia; order Treponematales; family UBA12059; genus JAAYUR01. The sequence goes on along the minus strand of JBGSPT010000445.1, from coordinate 18,924 downwards.
CTGCGCGCCCCGCACGATCCTCTCGGAGATGAGCTTGGACGCCCCGTACACGCAGACGGGATCCACCGCCTTGTCCGTGGAGATGAGGACGAAGCGCTGGGTTCCGGAGGATCCCGCCGCCTCGACCAGGTTGCGGGTCCCGAAGACGTTGTTCTCCACCGCCGCGACCGGGTTCTCCTCCATCATGGGGACGTGCTTGTATGCCGCGGTGTGGAACACCACGTCGGCCTTCAGCCGTTTCAGGATGTGGGAGGTGTACGTGCGGTCCTTGAGTTCCCCGATGACGGGAACGATATCCGTCCGGACGCCGACCCCTCCCGCCTGGAGAAGTCGCAGTTCCTTGTCGATCTGGTAGATGGAGTTCTCGCCGTGGCCGAAGAGGTAGAGCCTCTGGACCCGGGCAGAAAGAAGCTGCCGCGCCAATTCGGAACCGATCGAGCCGCCGGCTCCCGTCACCAGGACGCGCTTGTCCCGGAGATAGGACAGGCTCTCCGCCAGCCCGATGACCACGGGCCCCCTGCCCAGCAGATCCTGGGGGTCTATCTCCCGCGCCTGGATGAGGTGCGCGTCCCCCTCAACGATCTGGGCTATCCCGGGCAGGATCCGGATACGGGCGAATCCTGCGGCTTGAAGGATCCCGTACAGCTCCCGGAGGTAGTCCCGGGAGGCGCTGGGCATCGCGATGACCGCCTCGTCCGCGGGCGTCCGCCTGAGCAGGTTCACGACATCCCGGATGGGGCCCAATACGGGGATATTCTCCAGGCGCCGGCCTATCTTCTCGGGATCGTCATCCAGGAAGGCCACGACCCTGCCGAGGATTCCCCGGGCCTGTATTTCCCGGGCGATGGATTGACCGGCGAATCCCGCGCCGATCACGTAGATCCTAGGTTCCTCGCGATTCTCCATTGGGTTCCGTTTGTCCTTTCCCCGCGCGGTCGACTACGGAAAAGGCCAGGTCTATCAGGAACGAGTTCCGGCACATGTCCAGCCGGACTTTCGCCCGACCCTTCCGCCGGTCGACCTTCACGATCAGACCCTCGAGGCCTTTGAGGGGGCCTTCCATTACGACGATACGGTCGTTCTCGTCGAAGGATACCTTTGAGGTATCGGCACGTTCGCCGAAGGATATGAAGTGGGTCAGAAGATCCAGGTCCCGTCCTCCGAGGGGCACGGGCTCCTGGTTGGACGGAAGGAACCGGTAGAAGTCCGGGGTTTTCCTCAGGAGCCAACGGAGCTCGGGACTCACCGCCGCGTCCATGCCGAGGAAGATGTAGCCGGGGAAGACGGGCGCGATGCCCCGCCTCTTGATTCCCCCCTTGCGAAGGATCACAGTGCGCTTCGGAACCAGGACGACGACCTGGACAAGGGACGGATCGGATCGGAGTCTCCGGACGTATTCGTCCTCGCACCGAGACTTCACCTGAACGGCATAATACTGCAATCCCCGTCCCCCCGAGCGCACAATACCACGGCGGCCTCGGCTGTTCAACGCTCAAAAAAGGGTAAGCGCCGGCCCGCGGAAAGCCGATATTGGAAGTCGGAGAGGAGTATCCGTGAACCGCATGTTTTCGGCCATGTTCCTTGCCATGATCTGTCTCGCAGGACCCCTTCGGGCCCAGACCGTTTCCGTGGCCCTGCTCGAGGACTCGAAGGGGGCGGAAGCCCGGGACCTGTCCGACGCCGTATTGAGCGGCTGTCTGGATCATCTTTTCGCCGAAGGGTTTATCGCGACGAACGAGACGATCGGGCGCATCGATCGGACCGGATTCCAGTCCGGCGCCCTGGGGATGAACTCGGCCCGGGAAGGGTACGTGGACTACGTAGCCCTCGTTTGGATACGATACGTAGAGACCCTTTCCGATCCTCCCGTCCGGGTTCCGGAATCCCTGACATGGCGGCTCATGAGGGTGAAGGACGGGAGTCCCCTGGCCGCGGGCGATGCCGCTCCACCGCGGTCGGAGTCCGCGACCGACGAGGAGCGGCTGGAAAGGCTTTCCCGGTTCGGGCGCGCCTTGGCGGATGCCTGGACGAAGGCATTGAGGAAGGAACGCGGGTGAACCCCGCGGGGGAATCATAATGAAGCGATGGATGCCGGCTCTGTGTATCGCCCTAGTCACCACGGCCTCTCTGGGAGCCTCCGCCTGGGAAGGCAGCGCCATGATGAGCGCCTACGGGGAGTTCCCCGATTCCGGGTACTACGCCGCGTGCAATTCCTTTCCCCGGAACACCGCCGTGGAGGTCGTGAACCTGGAGAACGGGAAATCCGTGACGGTTATCATCACGAAGGGCCTGGAGAATCCCGGGATCTTCCTGCTTCTCTCGCCGGAAGCGGCAAAGGCGGTTTCCATGGAACCGGGCATGGTGGCCAGGGTCCGGGTTTCGGCGCCCCGGAGCATCGTGGAAGCCCCTTCTTCCCCATCGGGCTCCACAGGCGATCCGGATTTCAACCCCAGTCTTCTGGCCGCCAAGTCCGGAACCTACAGGGCTCCGGAGGAACCTCGGGTAGAGGAACCGGCTTCCAGCGCGGGAGACGATTCTACTCCCGTTGAACCGGCGGCCGAGGAACCCGCGCTCCAGGTTTCGATTCCCGCGGAGGAACCCGCTCCCCCGGAGACGACACCGCCCGCGGGGCCGGCTGAAGAAACGGAGGCTTTGGCCCAGGCTTCGGAAATCCCTGCCGAGGAGATCGGAGAACCCGACACTCCTGCCGTGGAATCGGCCGCTCCCGGCGGAGTGGAGAACCAGGCTATCCGGGAAGCCCCTGTCGTGAGGCCCGAAGTGATCGCCCGGTCGGGCACGGCCCCCCGGGATTTACAGCCCGCGGCGGCTCCGATTCCTCCTCCCGAAGTCCTTGCCCGAACCGAAGCCCCTGCCGGAGCCGCTGCGGAAACGGCCGTCGTTCACGGCTTGAACCGACCTTCGGCGGTATCGTTCCCCGTAGAGGCGGCCTTGGCGGATCCCGCCCTGGTTCCGGACGAATTGCCCGAAGCCGCGATGACCCGCAAAGCCTGGCCCGAGGATCCCGCTCCTGTCGTGGCTCTAGCGGATCTGGAGATACGCATGGATGAGACGGGAAAACCGGAAGCGCTTTCCAGGGACGGCGCCGGGGCGCCGGAATCCGTGCCGGTTCCGGACGTGGGTCTTGAGGAGCCCGTCCTGACCGCAAGTGCGGAACCCGCGGCCGAAACCGTTCCAGGGCCCTCCGCTGCGGAGGAAGAAGTCCCGGGAACGGAAGAATCCGAAATTCTGGTGACCCTCGCCCCTGCCGCACCCAAACCGCCGGAAGCGCTGCCGAAACCGGCTTCCGTCCCCGCGGCTTCTCCGGCGCCCGCCCCGAAGGGATCGGTTCCCGCTCCCCCTCCGGGCAGCCTGGTCGCCGGGAAATATTACATACAAGTCGGGGCGTTCAAGACTTCCTCCTCTCTGGACGAGGCGGCCGGCCGTCTGCGGGAAGCCTTCCCCGTGACGGTCGACGCGGTGCCCTCCGGTTCCGGTACCCTCTATCGGCTCTTCGTGGGGCCCCTCGGCAGGGACGAGACGGGAGTCGCTCTTCTACAAGTCCGTTCCCTTGGATTCAAGGAAGCTTTCCTTAAGAACTGAGCGAAGATGGATCTCCTGAATTTCACGGGGCATCCCGGGGCGTCCGCCCCGGGATGTTTTTTATATCAAGATTTAGTCGCTTAGGAAGGGACGTCGGGGACGGGTGCGTTGAATGGTATGTTCAGTAGGTCAATTCCATTGCCTCGAAGGCTCTGCGAACCTTGTTCAGCCTGTCGAGTTCGTCGGAGATGATGTCCGAGTAATCCAGATCTCCGCTTAATATGCGGAAGGCCTGATCCTCCCATGCCTGAACCTCCGGCAGGCGGATGAACCGGAGGGTTTCCGCCTTCCTGGCCCATTCTACCGCGGAGGGCCAGTAGGCCAGGGCGGCCTTGTATGCGGTTTCCGCGATCTTGAGGCTCTCCAAGTTCTGATCTTTCCAGGGGGCGTTATAGAAATACGCCGCCCGTTTGTCGAACTTCGAGCCCAGGGCCAGATGCTGTTCGATTAGTTTCAACTCCAGATGCATATTTAACAGGTAACGGTATCGTTCCCATTGCCGTTCGGTTTCGATCCTTGCCAGGGCGTAGAGGGGGTTGCAGAAATCCGCGGACCTGGCTCGTTCCAGCCAATAGATGTTTTCGATGGAATCGTCGGGATACTGGATATAATGGGTATGGAAAAGTCGGTAGAATTGTTCCTTGAAATACACAGGATACGCCGGGAGGCCCGGCATGGCCGCCAGGAGGAGCAGAATGCACATGAAAAGCCGTTTCATACCGATCATAATATCGGCTGATTGCGGGGAATACGTTATTCCGCAGACTCCGCGGAAGAAACCTTCCCGGTCCGCCGTTGTTTATCCTTCGACCGACGAAAGCACCGCGCCGCGGATACTTTCCGCTATCTCCGGGATTGACCGTGCCCCGTCGATCCGGAGGATCTTCAGACCCCGGGCTTCGAAGCGATCAAGGATCACCTCGTAGGCCCGGGATACCTCGGACAGAAAGTCGCTCCGCTCGAACAAGTCCGGAGTTCCCCGCCCCGAAATCCTCGATACGGCATGGTCCGGGGAGAGTTGGAAATAAACGAGGAGGGAAGGCAGAGGGAAACCCCGGTTGAGCCGTTCGGGAAGTTCCGTCCCGCAGGAACAGCCCTGGTAAGCCAGGGAGGAGAAGAAATAGCGGTCGCAGACGACTACCCGGCCCGCCTGAAGGTGATCCCGGATGCCGCCTTCCCCGAAAACGTGCTCGTTCCTATCGGTCGCGTACAGGTAGGCCAGGGTTTCGGGGCGAACGCGCAGGTCGCCGGCGAGAACTCGACGTATCATGCGTCCCAGTTCCGAGTCCGTCGGTTCCGCGGTGGAATGGAACGGGATGGATCTGCTCTCGAGCCATTGGGACAGGAGGTTTCTCTGGGTGGTTGTTCCGGTGCCGTCGATTCCCTCGAACACGATAAAGCGGTCCCATACCTCTCGGGATCGCTCTTGCTGAGATTTCATGGAACCAGGATACCCGGACGGAGACGCCTCATCAAGCCGCCGCATGACCGACGCGCTATGTTTATGGTAAGGTGTGGAGGGTGAAAAAGAGAGGGAAATCCGGCCTGCCGCGCGGAGCGGGGGCTTTTTTCGTGGTACTCCTCGGCGCCGCCCTCGCGGCCCTTCCTCTGGACCGGCTCGTTTCGACCGAGGCTCGGGCGGCCCTGGGCAGGGCCGTCTCCGGAGCCGAATCCGCCCTGGGGGTATCCATCGCCTACGCCCGGGCTTCCCCTTCCGTTCTGGGCGCCCTTAAGCTTTCCTCCCTCAGCCTGAAGGATTCCAAGGCCAGAAGCATCCTCCACGCGGACCGCCTGGAAGCGGATTACGAACTCCGATCTGCGGTATCCGCCTTTCTGGGGATGTCCGGAGCGGAAGAGATACTGGAGAGGATAACCCTTCGGAATGTTGAAGTGGACCTGGACATGGAACAGGACGCCGGATTGTTGGAGAAACTTCGGACTTCCATGAGGACCGGATCCGGAGGGGCCGGGACCCTGGGACGTCTCGAGATATCCGCCCGGCGTGTGCGCATGTCTCTCAAGGACCCCTCCGCGGGAAGCGCCTGGACGGCGGAAATCCGCTCCCTGGATGTGATTTTCACGGAGCGTGAAATCGTCGTATCCCTGGACGGGACCTTTTCCGGTTCCTTCCGCGGGGGCGGCTTCCCTGTGCGAAGGATAGCCGTGCCCGTGAACATCCGGGGCAGTTCCACCCGCGACTTCAGCTCCGCCCGTTTCAGCATCTCCCTGGCCGCCCGTTCGGACACCGGCGTTCTTGAACGCCAGGAATTCACTCTTCTCCTGCGGGACGGGATCTTCGAGGCCCGGAAGGTCCGGGATGACGCTCCCTTCGACCTGTATGCCCGGTACGATTCCCGGGGAGGATCCCTGGAGGCCGACCTGCGGTTCGAATCTCTGTACCTGTCGAGGATCGGGCATCCTGTCGGACGGAGCGAAAAATCCTGGGCTCCCTGGTTTCGCAGGCCGTACTCGGGCCGGATCAATCTCAAATGTCCGGAAATCTGGAAGGATCCGAGACTGGCGGTTGAAATCTCCGGGTTTCTTCCTCCGGGCTTCCTGGGTGATGACTTTTCCTTCCGCCTCGCCGCGGAGGGCGGAATGGATGGAATGAACCTCGAACGGCTCGAGGTGCGGTCCGCCAACGGAGGAGGACGGGCGGAGGGTACGTTCCGGCCCGACCTGTCCTCCGTCGCGCTTACCTTGGGCGTGGACTATCGCGCCCGGGGAGGTCGTCTGCCGATCCGTTCGAACATCCGGGCCGTGGGCGAAGGCCGGGAGCTTTTCCTGTACTCCGACTCGACCCGGCTGGCGGACGTCGAATTCGCGAAGCTCGCGGTCCTTTTTGAACGGACCCCGGGGTCCCTCGATTTCCGGGGGAGCCTGGATCTGCCTTCCCCGCCGCCGAGCCGGGATCCGTCCGAGGCGGAGGAGGATCCGGATAGGAGGCGCATTTCCTGGGAAGGTTCCCTGGCATCGGGAGCCCGTCCCTTCATGGAGGCGGCGGTCACCCTCGACGCCTATGAGCTCTCGCCCCTGGAGCCTCTCCTGTCGTCGCTCATGGATCCCTCGGATGCGAAGATGCTTGCAGGCCTTTCCTTAGGGGGCCGGGTTACCTTCAGTTCCGATTTTACCAGATTCTCGTATTCAGCCTCGGACCTCAGAATCGCGCCCGCCGGCCGGCAGGGAGCCGATACGTTCGCGGTTCTGTTCCTGTCCGGTACGTCCACGGAAATCTCCGTCTCCCGGTTTATCGCTTCCGTCCGGGGCTTTCCCGTGGAAGGTCGACTGGATGCGGAATTCGACGACGCCCGGGTTGGATTCAGTACCGAAGTCTCCCTGCGGGACATTCCGTACTCCTTCCAAGGGGAATACGATGATCGGCGTCTGATCGTGACGGGAGACTACGGGTTTTCCCTGGTCGCCTCCTTCCCGGAAGGCGGGGCCAGGGGAGCGGTCTCGTTCAAGACCCTTCCCCTGCCGTTCCTGGACGGGATCGTTCTTGCCTCGGGGGACGCCGCCGGGGAGATCCTGTCGGAGCGGGATTGGATCCTTCGGATCCCCACCCTGGCCTTGGAACCGGACGGAACCTTGAAGGGACGGATGCCCCTCGTCCGCGTATCCGGATCTGCGGGCCCCGGGGGAGGGGAATTCCCGGACATACGGATCGAGGATGGAAAAACCCGATTCTCGGGTTCCGCCCGTTATACCGCTTCCGGGACTCCCTCCGGAGCCTTGCGCGGGGAGATCGCCCTGAGCGGCGAGGGTGGAGAAGGCGTCAGGGCGACGGCTCTGTACGAGGGAGGATCCATCGCGGGGAGGTTGGATCTAAAGGATTTCTCCATATCGAGCCTGTCCGGCGGATCGGTTACGGGCAGCATCGACGGAAGCGTCTCCGCTTCGGGCACCCTGGAAGATCCCCGGGTGATGTTTTCCCTCGCGCTCCGGGAAGGCGCAATCCGGGGGCGTTCCTTCTCGGCTTCCGCGGACGGTGCCCTGAACAGGGAGGGCCTTGAACTACGAGAGGGCTCCGGCCGCTACGGCATCCACCAGGCCCAAAACGTCGAAGCCCGCATCGGATTCCGCTCCGGCGCCCTGGCTGTCTCCGGGGCCTATACCGGTTTCCTTGCCGGTGATGTCGCCCGTTTCCGGTTCGACATGGCGGGGAACCTGAACGCTCCGGGGAACCGCTCCGGTGAGTATCCGGTTTTTACTGAGCTGACGGACAGTCTGTCGGTGCGAGGAAGGGTCCTGGACTTCTCCATGGGAAAGAACTACGCCGAAAGCTGGCCCTTCGAACTTGAACGGAGCGGGCGGGAACTGAGGTTCCAGGGCGGCGGCAACGGGGAGGTCCAGGTCCAGGTTCTCGACGACGGGAGTTTCCTGGCCCGGGCGATGCCTCCGTTCCCGCTTTCCGCGACGGTTGTCGGAAAGATCGCGGACCGGCAGATAGACATGGATCTCTCGGATATCCGGATGGAGATGACGAGCCTCTGGCCTCTCATCCCGATCAAGGACGTGCGGTTCCTCTCCGGGATCGCGACGGGGTCCCTTACGGCGAGGGGCAATTCGGCGGATCCCGAGATCTTCGGAAGCCTGCGGTTCCAGGATGCGATCCTGGAAGTCCCGAATTACGTGAACGCCCCGATAGGGCCGGTGACATCCCCCCTTGAGGCGAACGGACGTCTCGTAACCCTTGTCCAGCCGGTCGTGGACATAGGGCAGACCGCCAAGGCGGGCGTCAGCCTCTCCTTCGAGATGTCCCAATGGATTCCGAGGAACTTTTCCCTCCGGGCCCGATCCCTGGAATCCACCCAGGTGCCGATGAAGACCCGGTTCCTGGGAATGAATATTACAGGATCCGCGGATGCGGATATCTTCATGACCGCCTCGGACGGGCGCTTCGACCTGACCGGCGCCCTTACGATCCCGAGGGCGGAGATCGTCATCGATCCTTCCATTATGCAGGGCGGGGGGGACGGCGGCGTACCCAGCGTGGACACCAAGATCGATCTGGCGATCCGGATAGGAAAGGGGGTTACGGTCTACTTCCCGTCGAAGGAATTCCCCGTCATCATCGGACAGGCGGACCCGGCAAGCCGCCTGACGGTATCCTATGACGACAGGCAGCAATCCTACGCGCTCAAGGGCAACGCCGTCCTTCGCGGAGGCAACCTCTTCTACATCCAGCGGAATTTCTTCCTGAAGAACGGAAGGATGGTGTTCAACGAAAACCAATACTCCTTCGATCCCCGGGTGACCCTGGAAGCGGAGCTGCGGACCCGCCGCGGCCAGGAGACGGTAAAGATCCTGCTCAAGGCGGACAACGCCAGCCTGCTCAACTTCCAGCCCACCCTGGAATCGACACCGTCCCTGAGCCAGACGGAGATCGCCGCGCTCCTCGGAAGCGACCTCGTAGCCTCGGAGGACGGCTCGGACGTGGACATCCGGAGGACCTTGATCGCGTCCACGGACATCCTTCCTCAACTCAACTTCATCAACGTATTCGAGCGGAACACCCGCCGGCTCCTGGGGCTGGACCTGTTCTACCTCAGGACCGAGCTCGTGCAACGCTGGCTTCTGGACGTCGCGCGCCTGGACGCGGACACCGAGGGCGGAGTGACCCTGGCGGACTACCTGGACAACACCTCCGTCTTCGCGGGCAAGTACCTCCGGGATGACGTCTTCATCCGAGGGGCACTTAGGCTCCAGCAGGACCAGCCTCTTGTAAACCGGAGCTCCTTAAGGCTAGACTCCGAGATCGGTTTCGAGTTGACGACGCCATTTTTCCTGTTCGATTGGAGCCTCGCGTTTCTGCATCCGGAAGATCTTTTTATCAGCGATAATTCCTTCCGTTTCACATGGAAACTGACCTACTGAAAAGGGTGAATCATGAAGCGTAGTATCGGCATCGTCCTGTTTTTGACCATCCTCGCATCCGGAATCGCGGCCCAGCCGGCCGACGATTGGTATCTCGGCAAGCCCATCAAGGAGATCGAGTTTTCCGGCATACGGCGGGTGGATCGGAACGAGCTGGATTCCGTCGTGCAGGCGTACAAGGGAAAGGTGTTCTCCGAATCCCTGTGGATGGATTTGCAGGCCTCGGTGTACGAACTGGACTATTTCGACGAGATCAGCCCGATCGCGCTTCCCGGCGATTCCGATTATACGACGGTAATCATCAAGTTTACGGTGACCGAAAAACCCTGGATAGAGACCGTCCGGGTCGACGGAGCGAGGGGGCTGCGCCCGGGTGAGATCCTCGGTGCCGCCCTGCTTAAAACCGGGGATATCTACAACCAGGCCAAGGCCCGGGCGGACGAGAAGGCCATCCGAGCCCTCTATGTGGAGAAGGGGTATGCCGACGCCGGCGTTTCGAGCTTCACCGAACCCGGCAGGGGCGAAAACTCCCTGATCCTCGTCTTCCAGGTGACCGAGGGAAGCCAGTTGGCCATCCAGGAGATCCGCTTCGAAGGGAACGCGTCCCTGGCCGCTTCCTCCCTCAAGTCGAAACTCGCCCTGAAGGAACAGGGTCTCTTCCAGCCCGGGCTCTTCCAGGAGCAGAAACTTGAGGCAGACAGGATCCAGATCGAGGATCTCTATCAGAGTCGGGGCTACGTGGACGCCCGGGTTGTGGACGTCCTTCGGGAATTGAACCGCGAGGAGGGATCACAGAAGAGCCGGCTGGTACTGACCTTCGTTATCTCCGAGGGAGAGCAGTACAGCTTCGGCGGGCTCGAGTACTCCGGAAACCGCATTTTCACCTCCGAGAAGCTTTCGGCCCTGGTCCGATCCAAGCAAGGGGCGATCCTGAACTACAGGACCCTCCTTGCCGACAAGCAGAGGATCGAGGACCTGTACTACGAGAACGGGTACATCTTCAACCGCATAGAGATGAAGGAGCGCAGGGACGAGGATCGGCGGGTCATCGCGTACACCCTCGAAATCGTCGAACGGGATCGCGCCCATATAGAGAACGTCATCGTCAAGGGCAACAAGAAGACCAAGGATCATGTCATCTACCGGGAGCTTCCCTTCGAGGTGGGGGATATCTTCTCCAAGACCAAGGTCATCACCGGCCTGCGGAACCTGTACAATCTCCAGTACTTCTCCGCACTGACCCCCGAGATGATCCCGGGAAGCGCCGAGAATCTCATGGACATCATCATCACCGTGGAGGAACAGAGTTCCGCGGACATCCAGTTCGGCCTTACCCTTTCGGGCATCGGCGCCTCAACCCCGGAGTTCCCGATATCCGGGCTCATCAAATGGAACGACCGGAATTTCCTGGGCAACGGTCAGAGCATTTCCGTGGGAGTCACGGCCTCGCCGGACACCCAGGAGGTTACCCTCGGCTTCTCGGATCCCTGGCTGCTGGGCAAGCGGATGACCGGCTCCATCGAGCTCTCCTTCGTGCACAAGGGCATGGAAGCCCTCCAGGACACCCTGGGGCCCGTCTTCGAATACGGATCCCCCGGGGCGGTCCCGGATCCCTATACCTCCTGGGCGGAATACGAGGCCGCGGGCTATGTGGTACCGGACGAGTACTACATGGAGTACGAGTACTGGAACGTCAACCTGACCTTCTCCCTGGGGTACCGTTTCGTCTTCCCCGTCGGAACCCTCGGACTGTCCGGGGGCGTCCGGCTCGGACTTACGAACCAGAGCTACGACCAGGGACTGTTCCGGCCCTTCAGCCAGGACCTCGCGGAATCCGCGGGCGAGTGGATCAACGCCAACAGCCTGATCGTTCGGACCTATATGAACGCCCTGGATCTCTGGTACGATCCCTCCAAGGGGTATTTCGCCAGCCAGAAGTTCACCTGGGCCGGACTCTTTTCCTACGAGCGCGACCAGTTCCTCCGGACGGACACCAAGCTGGAGGGCTACGTCACCCTCTTCGACATCCCGATCGGGGACGACTGGTCCCTCAAGTGGGTCCTGGGAGGGCACACTGGGCTGTCCCTGCTGGTTCCCAAGCCGGGTTCGTCTCTTTCGGTCACGGACAATTCCAAGCTCTATATAGACGGATTCTTCGTGGGCCGGGGATGGCGGGATTTAACGGAGGAGACCTTCGGCGGCACGATCCTGTGGGAAAACTGGGTCGAGATCCGCATGCCCCTGGTGGATCAGTTCCTGTCCTTCGACATGTTCCTGGACGCGGCCACGGTTCGGACGGACAACGGGCTGTTGACCTTCAAGGACGGGGCTTCCGGCGGGTTGGATCCCTCCAAGACCTCCCTGTTCGACCTGGGCTTCGAGAACTTGGCCTTCAGCCTGGGTGCGGGCTTCCGCTTCACGATCCCCCAGTTCCCCTTCCGCTTCTATTTCGCCAAGCGATTCTTCATGAACGGCGCGGGGCGGTTCGAGTGGGCCACAGAAGGCATGGAGTTCGTCATCAGCATCACCCAGACCACTCTCTGACGAGGAGTAACTCATGAGAGCAAAGCGAAGCATCCTTGCGGCGATCCTGGCCCTCGCGGCCGTCGCGGGCGCGTCGGCCCAGCAGATAACCCGGGTGGCGGTGGTGGACCTGGCCAAGGTATACCTGACCTATTCCCGGGATTCCGCGGCGGTCCGCAAGCTGGAAGAGGACAAGCTAAAGGTGCAGGCCGAAATCGACCGCATGTCCAACGAGATCAAGCAGCTGCAGGTCCGCCGGGCGGAGGCTATAGCCCGGTCCGACCAGGCCGAGGTCCTGCGGATGGACCAGGAGCTGTACCGCCGAGCCCAGTACCTCTCGGATTACTACAAGGCCAAGCAGGCGGAATTGGAGGACAGGTCGCGGAGGTTGATGGAGAGTTCCGATTTTTCCCAGCTTGTGTATCGGACCATCCAGGGAATCGCCGAAGCCGAAGGGTACTCCGTGATCCTGAGCAGCCACTCCACGGGATCCGTCAACAGCGCCATCATCTGGTACAGTCCGGCGGTGGACGTCACGGACAAGGTTATCCAGGCGCTGATCGGCAAGGCCCAATAGCGCGCGAGAAGGCGCTTAGCGCCTTCTCGCGCTACGGCTCGTCTTCGCCCTGGCCGATCTGGCTTTTAAGCACCGAATACAAGGTTGAAAATTTCCGGCGGTTCTCTTCGGAAAGATCCATGAGGTTTTCGTGGACGTCCAGCAGGAAGTCGGCGGTGGCCTTTTCCGCGGTGACGATGGCCTCCATGGAATCCGGGAAGGGTACGGGGTCTTCCTGGATTTTTACGAGTCTGAGGATCCCGATGGTCCGCAGAAGCTCCGTACAGGGAGGGGAGGGGCGGACCACTGTCAGGGGGCGCTCCGAGTACCGAAGGAACCGCTTGTTGATTCCGACCAGCAATCCCAGGAAGGTGGAGTCCATATAATCGCACCCGGATAGGTCCACGAAGACGTTCTCAACCGGCGGCTTGGCTTCCAGCCGCTCGAAGATGCGGCCTTTTAGGTCGGAGCACAAGGCCGCCGTGACGTGCCCCTGGGCTCGGATATAGATGGTCTGGGCGGTTTCCTTGACGTACAGGGCTTCTTCCACTGGATCCCTCGCTGGAAGGCGGATCGGGCCGGAAAGACCGGTACCCTCAGCATTGTATCCTACCGGAGTTCCCGCCTATAATGCAACCGCCATGGCAGATACCACGCCGTTGATGGACCAATACCGCCGGATCAAGAGCGCCCACCGTGACGAGATCCTTTTTTTCCGCCTCGGGGATTTCTATGAGATGTTCGAGCGGGACGCCGTGGAAGTCAGCGCCCTGCTCAACCTCACCCTGACAAAAAGGCAGGACGCTCCCATGTGCGGCATTCCCTATCATGCCGCACACTCCTATGTCTCCCGACTCCTCAAGGCGGGCAAGAAGATAGCCATCTGCGAGCAGACCGCCGCTCCCGGCGCTTCGCGGGGGCTTATGGACAGGGAGGTCGTGGAGATCATAACTCCAGGGACGACCGTAGAGGAAGACTACCTGGACAGCAGGTCCAATAACTATCTGGTCTCCATAGGACGCTCCGGGGATTCCCTGGGAATCGCCTACGTAGACATTTCCACGGGGGAGTTTTGCGCCCTGTCAGCGTGTCCGGACGCATCGGCCCAGCTCCGAAAGGAGCTTTATCGCCTGGCGCCCCGGGAAGCTCTGATCCAGCAATCTCTCCTGGACGATCCCGAGATTGCCCGGATTCTCCATGAACGGGATGGGCTCATCCTGAACCGCTTCCCCGATTGGAGCTACGACCCGGCCCAGTCGGCGGAGATCCTGAAGGCGCGGTTCGGAGTAGCCTCCCTCAAGGGGTTCGGATTTTCGGACGACGATCCCGCGTTGGCTCCTGCGGGCGTCCTTGTCCGGTACCTGGAGGACGCCGTCCGAGGAGTCCTTCCGCACCTGACGGGACCGAAACCCCGCAGACAGGACGCCTTCGCGGATATCGACGAATCCGCCCAGAGGAACCTGGAGATCGACAGAAATCTCCAGGACGGAGGAAGGGCCTTCACGCTTTTGGACGTCATGGACGCGACCCGGACGGCTATGGGCGCCCGGCTCTTGAAGCACTGGCTGCTCCGGCCGCTCCGGGATCCGGCCGCGATCCGGGGGAGGCTCGACGCCGTGGAGCGGCTGTATCGGAAGCAGCGCATCCTGGAAAAGCTCCGCGTCCGCCTCGGAAACTGCCTGGACCTCGAGCGCCTGGCTTCCCGGGTGGCCATGGACAAGGCCCATGCCAAGGATCTGCTGGGAATCAAGGATTCCCTGGATACGATCCGCGATGTCGCGGCCCTTTTAGAGCCCGAGACGGATGCGGCGCCGGAGCTCGGATTGGGTTTAGAGCCCGATGTGGAGGCGGAGCTCCGTACCGTATCGGAGTTGATAAGCCGGGCGATCCTGGACGATCCTTCCGTCCTGCTGACCGAGGGGAATCTAATCCGCCCGGGCTACGATCCTGAACTGGACGCCCTGCGGGATCTTCGGGACTCTTCCAGGTCCGTCCTTGAGTCCTATCTGGAGGAGGAGAGGGCGGAGACGGGTATACAGAACCTCAAGATCCGCTATAACCGCATCCTGGGCTATTATCTGGAAGTGTCCAAGGGCGCCCTTTCCCAGGTCCCCGCCCACTTCATCCGCCGGCAATCCCTTTCCAACGGAGAACGGTATACTACGGACCGGCTTGCGGATCTGGAGTCCCGGATAAACGGGGCCCAGGAGAAAATCGTCGAGCGGGAGCGTGAGCGGTTCCTGGAAGTTCGGACCTCCGTAAAGGGCTCCGTATCCCGCCTCCTGGAGGCCGCCCGGTCCTGCGCACGGGTGGATTGCCTCGCCTCCTTCGCGTATACCGCCACGGCCCGGGCCTACACCCGGCCATCGATCGCGGATTCCGGCATGCTCAGGATTTCCGAGGGACGCCATCCCGTCGTGGAAGCCCATCTGGCGGGCGGCGACTTCGTGCCCAACGACACGAGCCTGGATTCCGGTGAGGTATCCTTCGCTCTGATCACGGGTCCCAACATGGCCGGCAAGTCCACCTACCTGCGTCAGACCGCCCTGATCGTCCTTTTAGCCCAAGCAGGATCCTTCGTGCCCGCCGGAGAGGCGGAGATAGGAGTCGTGGACCGGATCTTTTGTCGGGTCGGCGCCCAGGACAATCTGGCCCGGGGGGAGAGCACCTTCCTGGTGGAAATGCACGAAACCGCCTATATCCTGAATAACGCGGGTCCACGCAGCCTAGTCATCATGGACGAAGTGGGCCGCGGGACCGGAACCCTGGACGGATTGGCCATCGCCTGGGCGGCCGCGGAGTACCTGCTGGATTCCGTGGGATGCCGGACCCTCTTCGCCACCCATTACCATGAGTTGACGGCCTTGGACCATCCCAAGCTGGTCAACCGATCCCTGGCCGTACGGGAGAGCGCCGGGGACGTGGTCTTCCTGAGACGGGTGGTCGAAGGGCCCGCCGCGGGCTCCTACGGGCTCCACGTTGCCGGTCTTGCGGGCATTCCGGTCCGGGTCCTGACCCGGGCTCGGCAGGTCCGGGAGAATCTGGCCAGGAAGGAACGGGACCTGCCCGCAGCGGTGGCTCCCCGTCGTCAGCCCGACCAAGCCGCCTTGTTCTCCAACGAGGAACTCGTTCTGGAGGAGCTGCGATCCCTGGATCCCGACAGGATCACCCCTCTGGAAGCGCTTTCCCGTCTGGCTCGGCTCAGGAAACTGCTCTAACGGCGCAAGCGCCGACACGGTCCGCTGCCGGATACGGGCTATGCCCGAACTCGCGTCCCTGTCCTGCCGGATCCTGGAGATCCTATTTCCCCGGACCTGCGTCCTCTGCGGGAGGAATCTTCGGGAAGAGGCAGAGAGGAGCTACCCGCTGTGCGCTTCCTGCGAGGCCGCCATCCCCGGAATGCGCGGCGAGCGGTGCTCTCTCTGCGGCAAATCTCTTATCTCGGAGCAGGGTCTGTGCATGCGCTGCAGGGAACGAAGTTTCAGCTTCGATGCCGCATACCCGCTTTGGGAGTATTCGGGACCGGTCAAGGAACTCATCATTTCCTACAAGATCGGAGGCTTCCGCCGTTTGGCCGAGTTTTTCGCTTCCAGGATGCTGGCACGGCTCAGGGAGGCGAATCCTGGAATCCCGGTGGTCCCCGTTCCGTTCCGGAAAAGCAAGATGAGGAAAACCGGCTGGGATCAAGTGGAAGACCTCGCCCGGACCCTGGAACGAAAGGGGATTCCCGTGATCCGTTGTCTCGAGCGGGCCGAGGGGGCATCCCAGAAGACCCTGGACTACTCCGCCCGGATGTCCAACCTCAAGGGCCGCATACGCCGCAGGAACCTCATCCGCATACCGGAGAGGGTCGTCCTTCTTGACGATGTACTTACCACCGGCGCGACCCTCTCGGAGTGCGCCCGGGTTCTCAAGGAAGGGGGTGCCCTGCGGGTGGATGCCCTGGTGCTGGCCGCGGACTAGGGAGGCCGCCCCGGCTTCCGGGTATTCCCGGGACCCGGGGCGCGCCGGATGGACAGCCGGATGGATAACCGGGGGCCCGTGGGACGCCGCCCTCGGCGCGGCTTGACGAAGGAGAGCACATTCCTATACTATAGCCTTCGTAGAGAGCTTATTCTTAGGGATAAGAAGAGTCGTTCCCACGACTCTTTTTTTGTAGGTATGTTGGAAAACGACATATACAGGAAGGATCTGGAGGAACTCCTCGCGGGCGTCGGGCTTTCCCTCGTGGAATTGAACATTAGCCGGCACCGCGGATCCGTGCAGGTTCGGGCGGTGATCTACGCTGCCGGCGGTACGGGGATCGACGAGTGTTCCCGGGCGCACCGGCTCATCCAGCCGAGGCTTCAGGTCCTCCTTTCCGAGCAGGACTTCCACCTGGAAGTCGCCTCCCCAGGGGTGGATCGATGGATCCGCTCGGATCGGGAGTATTCGATATTCGTCGGCCGAGGCGTCCGGATCCTCCTCAAGGAGGGGGGCGAGTGGCTTCTCGGGCGCATCATCCAGGCGGGTCCAGCCGCGGTAACGATCCGGGGAGATTCGGGCGAACTGACCGTGGAGTACGCGTCCATAGCGAAAGCGCGGCTTGATTACGCACAGGAGGGAGCTTAACCGCCATGTCTTCAGAAATGGCCGAGGCGATACGCCAGCTTATCTACGAGAAGGGCATATCCGAAGATCTCGTGATTAAGACGATCGAAGACTCCCTCCTCGCGGCGTACAAGAAGCGCTACGGGACGCAGGAGAACGCCGTCGTGCGCTTCCGGGAGAACTACGAGGGAGTGGAAATCTTCGCAAAGAAGACCATCGTCGAAGAACTCGACGACCCGGTCCTGGAGATTACCCTTGAAGAAGCCCGGGCGTACAGCGAGGAAGCGGAGGTCGGGGATATCCTGGAACTGCCCGTGGATCCCCGGGAATTCGACCTCCAGGCGGTTATGCTGGCCAAGCAGACGACCCGCCAGAATCTCCGTGAGATATCCAGGGACACCCTCTACGCGGAATACAAGTCCAAGGTAGGGGAAATCATCATCGGGTACTACCAGCGGGACCGGAACGGCAACATCTACGTTGACCTCGGCCGGGTGGAAGGGGTTCTCCCCAAGAAGTACCAGAGCCCCCGGGAAACCTACCATCCCAACGACCGCATAAAGGCCTACATCGTCGAGGTCAACAAGACCAAGACGGGTCCCCAGATCGTGCTGTCCCGCACCCACGCGGAGTTCGTACGCAAGATTCTGGAGCTTGAGGTGCCGGAGATCTACGACAACATCGTCGAAGTCTTCAAGATCGTCCGGGAGCCCGGATACCGCACCAAGATCTCCGTCTTCTCCAAGCGGGAAGACGTGGATCCCGTAGGCGCCTGCGTGGGCCTGAAGGGCATCCGAATCCAGTCCATCATCCGGGAGCTGGAAGGCGAGAAGATCGACGTGCTCAAGTACGACATCGATCCCAAGCGCTTCATCAAGAACGCCCTGTCCCCGGCGGACGTCAAGGAAGTCTTCATCCTGGACGAGCCGAAACGGATGGCCCTGGCGGTGGTGCCGGACAACCAGCTGTCCGTCGCGATCGGAAAACAGGGGCTCAACGTCCGACTGGCCAATCGCCTGTGCGACTGGAACATCGACGTCAAGACCGAGGAGCAGTTCTACCAGATGGACCGCTCCATGGACCTGAAGCGTGCGGTCTCCGAGCTCTTCTCGGAAGAGGAGGAGGAGATCACCCGGCTCTCCGAGCTCCCCGGCGTACCCGAAAACGCCGTAGCCGCCTTGAAAGCCGGCGGGATCGAGCTTATCGAGGATTTCATCTCCCTCTCGGAGGACCAGCAGGCCGCCCTGGAAGGGATCTCCGCCGAGGAACTCCAGACCATCCGCGGGATCATCGACGAGAACGTCGAGGTGGTCGAGGAAGATGCGGAGACGGAAGAGGGATTGCCGGAAGAAGGCGCCGCGGAAGCCGTGGAAGCCTACGAATGTCCGGATTGCGGCGCCCAGGTGACACCGGAGATGACGCACTGCCCGAGCTGCGGCGTCGAACTCAGCTTTGAATACGAAGACGACCAGGAATCGTAAAGGGAGACTATGTCCGATACCAACGAGAACCCGAAATCGAAGGCGACCCTCATCAAGCAGCCCAAGCCGCGGCCCGCGGAGGAGCAGCAGGAGACGGTTTCCGGAGAAAAACGTAAGGTCGTCGTCAAGAAAAAAGTCGTCGTCAAGAAGCCCCAGGTCCGGGTCGTGGCCCGCCACGAAGATGATCCCAAGGCTCCGGCCGCGGAACATAGGCCAGCGGCACCGCCGGAGAGCCCGGCGGTTCCGGGTTCCGCCCGGCCTGCGGAAAAGCCCGTTCCGCGTCCCGAGGCTCCTGCC
>JBGSPT010000434.1:0-1648 GCA_041738475.1 Treponematales bacterium | reverse complement strand
CCCGGGCCGCGGAGCCCTCCCGTCCCGAACCCGCCTCCTCCGCAAAGGACGGGACCGATCCCGCTCCCGGCGCGGACGAGGCGGAGCTCGAGATATTCTGATCCCGGACGCGCCGCCGTGGCCGTCCAGACCCTGAAAATCGAACTGCTGGGCACTTCCTTCACGATTCAGACGGACGAAACCCGGGAATATATGGAATCCATCCTGGCATACATCCGGCGGCGGGCGGAGGAGGTCCAGCGGACTACACGGGTTACGGATGCCCTGAAAACCTCCATCCTTACGAGCGTATACCTCGTGGACGAGCTTTTCCGGGAGCGGTCCGGGGCCGCGAACCGGAACGCGGACCCCGACGAGATCGGAGCGGCTGCGGACAGGCTGATCGAACGCCTGGAGCGGGCCTTGTCGGACCTGGAAGCCGGTTCGGAGCCCGGGGTCTCCGGCGCCCCTTGATCCGCCTGGGGCGCGGCGATATAATTCCATTCCTATCAATGAGACGATTGTCGGAGAGCACATGCTACTACCCTTCGAACAGCTGATCGAGAACGATACCAACGCCTACGAGTTCACCGTGGCCGTCACCCGCCGGGCCTATCAGCTCGCCGTGCTCCGGACCCCCGAGGTGGAGAAGCACAACGGCAAGGTGGTCTCCCTGGGGATGCGGCAGATCTTCTCCCGCCAGGTTGAATACCGCTTCATCGAATAGGGCCCTCCTTCTTTTCGGCCCGACCGCGTCGGGCAAGACGGCCCTCCTGGAGGAGCTCTTCCTCGACAGATCGGGCTGCGGGCTTCCCGAAGCAGAGGTCGTATCCGCGGATTCCATGCAGGTCTACCGCGGCCTGGACATCGGCACGGCGAAGCCGGACG
This sequence comes from Treponematales bacterium, assembly GCA_041738475.1. Classification (GTDB taxonomy): domain Bacteria; phylum Spirochaetota; class Spirochaetia; order Treponematales; family UBA12059; genus JAAYUR01. The sequence continues at coordinate 781 of JBGSPT010000434.1, read as the reverse complement.
GCGGCCTTCGACTGAGGCTGCCCCACCATCTCCTGGATATACGCGAGCCCTCGGAACAGTTCACAGCCGGAGATTTCGTCCAGGAGGCCGACAAGGCCTGCGCCGGGATAGCCGAACGGGGCAGGCTCCCCGTCGTATCCGGCGGCACCGCCTTCTACCTAAAGAACTTCGTCTGCGGACTTCCGGGCAGTCCTCCCTCGGACGCCCGGATTCGTGCGGAAGTGGAGCGGGATCTCCGGATGCTCGGTCCCGATGCCCTGCGGGCGGAGCTCGAGTCGGGGGACCCCGAGAGCGCCGGGCGGATCCATCGCCGGGACCTGTACCGGCTTACCCGGGCGCTGGAGGTCCTGCGCCTGACGGGCCGGCCCCTCTCTTCCTTCGAGGTTCCCGCCGCTCCCCGGCGGGAGTACGATCTCCTCCTTATAGGCCTGGACCGCCCGAGGGAGGAGCTATACATCCGGATCGACGCCCGGATGGACGCCATGTTCGAGGCGGGCCTGGCGGGCGAAGTGCGGAGGCTTCTGGCCTCGGGATACGGGGAGTCGGACCCGGGCATGCAGGCCATAGGATACCGGGAATTTCTGGAAGCCCGCAGGATCGGCTGTGCCCGGCTCCGGGACATCCGGGACCGCATAGCCCAGGACAGCCGCCGCTACGCGAAGCGCCAGCTGGCCTTCTTCCGGACCCTCCCGGGGGTCGAGTGGTTTTCCGCGGACGACGCGGAAGGGGTGCGGGGAAGGATCAGGGAATGGTGGCGATCCTGACGCGCGGCGTCAGGATC
>JBGSPT010000430.1:0-6819 GCA_041738475.1 Treponematales bacterium | reverse complement strand
GCCGGGCCGGAACGCCCCCCCCCAGGACGGCAGGATCCTCAAGGCCCTGTGCGCCCTGGGCCGGGCGGTTTCCCTGGACAACGGAGTGTACTGGCACCGGCCCGTCTATGAACGCCTGACCCGGGCCGTCCTGGCGGGACGCGCAGCGGGGGAGCGCTTCACCGTGGGCCAGGCAAAGGACCGCACGGGGCTTTCCCGGAAGTACATCCTGCCCCTCCTGAACCGCATGGAGGACGAGGGTCTGGTCAAGCGGGAGGGAGACGTCCGGGTGGTTTTGGCGAAGGGCGCGCGAACGTAGGTTTTCCGGATGGTTCCGACAGGATGGACAGGATTAAGAAAGATTTACAAGATAAAGAAATAAGAGAATAAATAGGCGACGGCGGCGAAAGTTCCCGGTCGCCGCCGTCGCTCAACGCGACTCTCGATCCTCGACTCCTCTTTTCTCTGAGTTCTCCGTGCCTCTGTGGTTCAAGCCGAGCGATCTTGCGGACCTGCGCTAATCGACCGTGATCGACTTCGAGACGTTCTTGGGCACGTCGGGATGGACCCCGTGGTCCCGGACCCCCAGGGCGTCCAGGTAGGCACTCTTCCGGACGGACATCCGGAAGGCCAGCCACTGGAGAACCAGGGCCGCGGAGAAGACGAAGAGGTCCCGGTCCCCGGTGGCGGGAATCTCGAGGTACAGGGGCCTGTACCCCGGGTCATTCGCGGGCCTGCCTTCCACGGCCAGGGCCAGCTCGGGCCGCTTTTCCGCCACCAAAAGGATGTCCGCGCCCCGGATCTTGTGGGTGTGGATCTGGCTGATGGTGATCCGGATGTCCCGCTCGTCCGGGGGGCAGACGAAGACCAGGGGGTAGTTGCCGAACCCGGCCTCAAGGATGCCGGGGTTCTCGGCCAGGACCTCCGCCGGCTTCGCGGCCAGGAGGGCGTCTCGTTCGGCCTCCGGCGCGCTCCGGAGCACCTCGGCATAGGCCGAGAGAACCGCCTCCAGGGAATCCAGGCCGAAGACGGTGTTCTTGCCCAGGATGGTGTTGGGGCCGTGTTTGAACTCCGCGGCGTCGTAGCCCTCGCTGTGGTTCAGGACCACTTCCCGGATCTTGAGGGCCCCTTCCCGGGCCAGGCCGATGAGGCCGGTGCCCAGGATGTGCATCGAGGGTTCCCGGAACAGGCGCTCCGCGGCTCTGTCCACCTCCGGCAGGCTAAGCCGCAGGGTGTCCTCCAGGAGGCCCCGGATGCGGGCGACCTTTTTCCGGACCTCCGCCTCGGGCAGTCGGAAGCCCGCGGCCAGGAGGTAGAGGATGACGATCTGGTTCAGGAAGCTTTTGGTGGCGGCCACCGCGATCTCGGGCCCGCAGAGCAGGGGCAGGTAGAAGTCCGACAGCTCCTGGGGTATGCGGCTGTTCTCGTTGTTTACCAGGCTGACCCTGCGGAGCCCCGGGGCTTTATCCCGGGCGTCCTGGAGGATGTCCACCAGGTCCTTGGTCTCCCCGGACTGGGTGATCCCCAAGATCAGGTCCCGGTCCTCCAGGGTGTCCAGGTAGATGGACCGGAACATGCCGGGGTTGCAGGGGTAGACCGGCAGGCCCGCCAGGTGGTCGAAGAAATAGGCCGCGATCAGGGCCGCGTGGTAGGAGGTCCCCGAGGCTATCAGGTAGACCCGCCCGCCCGCCTTCACGGTCTCCCGGACCGCCTGGGAGAGCTCCCCGACCCGGCGGACCACGGCCCGCCGTTTGCGCCAGACCAGCGCCGCGTCCGTCAGGGCCAGATCCGGGAGGCGGCCGGGGAGGATTTTCGCCAGCTCCGCGATAAAGGCCCGTTCATCGCCCCTGTAGGTGCTTTCGGGCCGGGGGGCATGGTCCTTGACCCGGGCGCTGAGTTCCCGCCAGGCGGGATCCGAGAAAACTTTCTCGGCGCCGGCCCGGAGCGCGTCCTCGTCCAGCTCCTCCGTCAGGGTTAGGAGCCGGTCCAGGCACTCCTTGGCGATCTGCCGCTTGTCCTCCAGTCCCGTCTCCAGGGCCGCAGCCTTGGGGTCCCGGAAGTAGTATCGAAGGATCTCCTCGATGTTGGAGGGGCTTGAGGAAATCTCCTGTTCCATGAAATAGGAAAACCGGGGATCCAGGGCAGTGTCCTGGACGTTCAATTTCGAGCGCTTGGGCCGGGGCCGGGAAAATACGGGCTCGCCGGCCAGGGAGAACACCAGGTACCGGTCGTGGGTGAACCACAGTCCCTCCCCCTCTGCCAGGGGGATCAGGGTGCGGGTCTTGGACAGTACGCTGGTGAGGTCGCTGGACACCACGACGAAGCTCCCCCGTTCGTCCGAGCCGATTCCGGCGTACAGGGAGGACCCGGATTTGACGGCGAAGACCCCAGGAACCGTCGGATCCGAGACGGCGGCCGCGTAGGAGCCCTGGGTCCGGGACTCGGCCCTGCGGACCGCGTCCACCATGAGGAGGACCTCGTCGGGCACGTCGGACAGGCCGCAGGCCGAAAGGGCCCGTTTCTGGGCGGCTAGGACGGGTCCCGGTTTTTTCCGGTTTTCCGTCCAGGCGTCCTCCACCAGGTGGACCACGATCTCCCCGTCGTTCTCCGACACGACCCGGTGGCCCTGGGCTGTCAGCTCCGCCTTGAGGGTGTCGGTATTGGAGATATTGCCGTTGTGGGCCCCCACCATCTCCACCTTGCAGCGCACATGGTGGGGCTGGCTGTTGACGTCCGTCACGGCCCCGTAGGTGGCCCAGCGAACCTGGCCGATGAAGCGTTGGCCCGGGAACTTGTCGATCCCCAGGTCCCGGCAGACCCGGGAGGGGGCGCCGACGCTTTTCATGAGGACGATCTTCCGTTGGGCGTCTATGAAGGAGGCACCGGTGGAGTCGTAGCCGCGGTATTCCAGGCGCTTGAGCAGGGCGGCCGCCTCGATGCCCATTCCGGCCTCTTGGTCCTCGTAGCACAGGGAAACGATTCCGCACATGATGGTTCACCTCGATGAAGGATGTATCGATCCGGAAGCCTCAGCGGCCGGACGTTTCCGGTTTGCCCCGCCCGAACCTGCCCAGGACCCGGCCGATAAAATTGGGCTGTTTGGCCGCGGGTTCGGGGGCCGGTTTGCGCTCCCCCAAGCCGTCCAGGAAGTCCCGGATCCCCGATCGCCCCAGGTCCCGACCCAAGTCTGCGAGGAAGCAGGCGATCTGCCCGCGGGTGGAGTATACAGGATGGAAGGTCAGGTGTCCCGGAAGCTCCACCGCTTGGTGGGTGCGGTCCGCCTCCCGGAACACCGCCCTCATCTGGGCTTCCGGAAGGAGATCCTCCACCCGGGTCTTCCCCGTTTCCAGGCCCGCAAGCCGGGAGTCTTCCCGGGCTCCCTTGCTGGCTTCCTGCACCAGCCCGTCCGGGGAGACCACCAGGACGGGGGTTTCCACCAGGGCCAGGGACGCCCGCAGAAGGCCCGTCAGGGATGCGATCCGTTCGCTCTTGCGCTCCCCCGCGTCGGACAGGTCCTTGAGGATTCGGCGGATGCTGTCCCCCAAGGGACCGAATCGGTCCAGGCGCCCCGCGGGCAGGATCCCTCCGTATCGCACCGCGTCCGCGATGGAGTCCAGCTCCCTTCGTTTCCTGCGGGCCTGACGGAAAAGCTCCGCCGCGGCCAGGACCTGGACCGCCGCCGCGCAGAGGGCCAGGAAGAACGAGGTTTCCGCGGGGCCCTTCATGCCCGCGGCGGCGGCGACCGAATAGGACCAGGCGCCCGCTCCGACCGTGGCCCCCAGGGAAACGGCGAGCAGGAAGACCGAATACCGGACCCGTACGAGGATCATGCGGTCCCCCTAGATTTTCCGGAACTCGTCCAGGTCCGAGTTCCTGCCCAGGACGAAGAGGCGATCCCCCTCCTCGAAGGTGTCCCCGGGTTCCGGGAACAGGAGATCCTCCCGGCGGACCGTGTTGCCCGCGTCGTCCAGGTCCATCCGGGAGCGCAGGACCCCCACGACCCGAAGATGCAGTTTTCCCTCCAGATCCAGGTCCGCGGTTGACTTGCCCGTGAAGTATTCCGGCGCCAGCATCTCCGTCAGGGACACCTCCGCGGACAGGGGCACCGAGTCCAGGACATCCGGAGCCGCCAGGCGCCGGGCGGTGCGCGCCCCCATGTCGACCTCGGCGTTGATTACCTCGTTGGCCCCCACACGCCGGAGAACGGTCCCGTGGATGGCGGAGACCGCCCGTGCTGCGATGTAGGGCACTCCCTGCTGGCGGAGGAGGGCTGTCGTCAGGATGCTGGCCTCCAGGTCGTCCCCGATGGCCACGATGGCCACGTCCACGTCCTCCAGGGGGGCCTTGAGCAGGGCGTCCTCGTCGGTGGCGTCCAGCAGGACCGCCGCGGACACCAGGCCTTTCATTCTCTCCACCGACGCGGGATCCCGGTCCAGGGCGATTACGGAGGCGCCTTTTTCCGCAAGAGTCTCGCACACCGCGGTCCCGAAGGATCCGAGTCCCACCACCGCGAAGGTCCTGATCTCGGACATAGGGCAGCCCTCCTTGAACGAAGTTTCCGCGGCGTCCACTACGGGCCCGGAGCCGCCGCACCGATATCCCGTCAGCCTACGGCCAGATCCCCCTCGGGATACTGGACCTCCGTACGCCTTCCCGGCCTCCGAGCCGCGGAGAGTATCGTCAGGGGTCCCAGGCGCCCCAGGAACATCAAGGCTATGATGACGATCTTGCCCGGGGAGGACAATCCGGAGGTCAGCCCCGTGGAAAGTCCCACCGTGCCGAAGGCCGAGACCGTCTCGAACAGGAGGGGCAGGAAGTCCCCCCCCTCGGTGAGGGTCAGGAAAAAAACGCCCAGGAAGACCGCGGACAGTCCGAAGGCCAGGACGAGCAGGGAGCGGCCCACCTTTTCCGGGGCCACCGACCAGCCGCCGATCCGGGGCGTCCGCTCCCTCCGGAAGAAGGAGGAGAAGTAGGCGCCGATGGCCGCTAGGGAGTTCACCTTGATTCCCCCAGCGGTGCTTCCGGAGGCTCCCCCGATGAACATGAAGACGATCATGAACAGGAGGGTGGAGTCCCGGAGGGCGCCGAAGGGAACGGTGTTGAATCCCGCGGTGCGGAGGGTCACGGACTGGAAAAAGGCCGCCAGGTACTGCTCCCCCAGGCCGTAGGACGCCATGGCCCCCTCATGCTCCAGGAGGTAGAAACCAGCCAGCCCCGAGGCCAGTAGGACCAGGGTGATCGAGACCACCGCCCGGGTGTTCTGGGAGGGAGCCGGCAGCGCGGCGGGCCTCCGGCCGAAGAGAGCCCCCAGGGCCGCCCCGGCGGACCGCAGGCCGTCCCGGATGACTCCGAAGCTGATTCCCCCCAGGACGATGAGGGCCGCCGCGGTAAGCGTGATCCAGGCGTCGGAGCGGAAGGATTCCAGGCTGTCCGAGAAGAGGGCGAATCCCGCGTTGCAGAACGCCGAGACCGCGTGGAACAGGGCCCGGAACGCGGATTCCCACCCATGGCCTCCCAGGGCCGAAAACCGCAGATAAAAGGCCGCGGCCCCCAGCCCCTCGATCGCGAAGGTGTACAGGACGATCCTCCGAAGGCTTGCTGATAGGCCCCGCAGATCGTCCTCGCTGAGCATGTACGAGACGGTCAGGCGGTCCCGGATGGATACCTTCCTCCCCAGGGCGAAGAGCCCGAAGAAGGAATAGGCCATGATTCCCAGGCCCCCTATCTGGATGAGCGCCAGCACGACGAGCTGTCCCGGCACCGCCAGGTCCACGGCCGTATCCGCCACGACCAGTCCGGTGACGCAGACCGCCGAGGTGGCCGTGAACACCGCGTCCAGGAAATCCAGCCCGGCCCGGTCCGGCGTGGCCGGCGGCATCATCAGGAGGAGTGAACCGGTGAGGATGACCAGTAGAAAGGAAGCGACGATGGTCTGGGCGGGGTGGACGGAAAACTTCTCGGCGAAGGCGGAAAGGCGGCGGACCCGCCCCGCGATCTTGAGGGCCAGGAACCCGTTCCGAAGGAGCTGGGGCAGCAAGCCCCGGGCCGACGCCGGGATGCCCGAGAAGGCCTGGTATTTCGTATAGGCGAAGAGGACCGTGAAACCCAGGACGAAGAGCAGGGAGGGGGCGTTCTTGCGGACATGATTCCATTTGTACGCGGCTCCCGCGACCCCCGCCGCGGCTTCCCAGAGGATCAGACCGAGGACCGTGAAATCCAGGACGTGCAGGGCCGCCGACAGGGAGGGGGAGGGCTCCGCCTGCTCCAGGAAGAGGCCCGATATACTCAGGGCGAAGGTGAAAAGGACGAGTCGGCCGCGCCTGTCCATGGAAACCAGCATACCTGAGTGTCCCGAAGCTTGTGAAGGGTTCACCCGGGGCCGGCGAACGGCTCCCAATGAAACCGGTTGCTTTTGGACAGCCCCTTGATCCGGGAGGGGCCCGGCAACTACTCTGGTTCGTAAAATCGACCGACCACAGGGAGGCGGCCATGGCAGGAACGGACGTCCGCAGAGAGACCGAACCCGAGGATATCCCCTCGGTACCCCCCGCTGGATCCGCCTGGACCCTCCGGATGCCCGTGCCCGTGGAATTCGGCGCCGGCTCGCTGGCGAAGCTTCCGGGGTACATGGCCGGGCTCGGACGCGCCCTGGTCGTGACCGGCCGAAGGGCCATGAAGGAGGCGGGGGTCACGGACCGCCTGTGCGGTCTGCTTCGGGAAGCCGGGATCGAGTGCGAAGTGTTCGACGGCCTTTCCGCGGAGCCCGAGCACACGGAGATCGAGGAGGCCGGCCGGCTCGCCAGGGACTTCCGCGCCCGGGCCGTGGTGGGCCTGGGCGGG
>JBGSPT010000424.1:0-2018 GCA_041738475.1 Treponematales bacterium | reverse complement strand
CCGCGCCGCGGCGCTCTGCGTCCTTCTGCTCGCCGCCGCCACGGCGGCCGCCCTGGAATCCCGGGCGGCCACCGTGGACGTCACGGTAAGCCTCCGGCCCGACGGGAAGGGGACGGTCTTCTATCGCCTGGAATGGGTAGTGTCCTCCGGTACCCTGGGGGGCTTCTACTTCCAGGGCGAGTCCTTCACCCCCGTCTGGGACCGGGAACGATGCTGGGCGGACCTGCCCGGAGGCGTCCGGGTCGGCCTGGACATCAAGAACCTGGGAGGCGGCCGATACGACGTCCTCCTGGCCGGGGGACGCCGGACGGGGGGCACCTCCTTCTGGAACCTGACCTATGGCGGGGACTTCGCGGCCTCGGACCTCGTCGGACCCACGACCAGCCCCGAGTTCGGGGACCTGGTCCGCATCACCTGGGCCCCCGTCCAGTGGGACCAGGCCCTGGATTCCCGGACGGTAAGGATCGTCCTGCCCAAGGCGGTGTCCGGACCGACCCTCTCGGACGAGGAGAAACGGGCGATACCCCTTCGGACGGAGGAATTTGTCAACCGGGAGAACCGCATCGACTATTACGGCTCCCCGGGCTCCGACGGCAGGCACTACCTCACGCTCCTCTTTTTCCAGGAAAACGTCCCCGCGCGGGGAAGCCAGGAGCTGGTCCTATACTTTCCCGCGGACTACCTTCGCATGGAACTGCCCGCGGCCGGGACCGCGGAGACGGGCGGCGGGGACGAATTCGAGGAACCCTACGAGCCCTACGTCTGGGTCGGCCCCCGGCAGTTCTGGGGCGCCCGGCCCTGGACGGCCCTGCCGGTCTTCGGATGCCTCGCGGTCCTGGCCCTGGTTCTCTACCGACGGCGCCTTTCGGCCTACCAACGGGCCGCCGCGGTGCTGGAGGGCATAGCCTGGGCCGGGGACGCCTGGACCCCGCCCCGCCTCCAGGAAGGCTCCTACCAGGTTCCCGGCAAGGTGGCCGAGGACCTCCACCCCGTGGAGGCGGCCCTCCTCCTGGAGCTCCCCCTGGCAAGCGTGGCCTCCATCATGCTGGAGGGCCTCAAGGCCCAGGGCATCGTCGAGGTACTGGACCCCGACCCCCTTCGGATCCGCATCCTCTCGGCCCGCAAGGCCGAGAACGAGTACGAGGAGCTCTTCCTGGCCGCCTTCGATCCCGAGGGCTACGTGCTGTCGGGCCTCATGGCGGACTTCTTCGAGGACGCCATCAAACGCCTCCAGGAGAAGATTTGGGACTGCGACCTGGAGGCCACCCGGGCCTACTACCGGGAGCGCCTGGCCCGGGCCGGCCGGGAGGAATCCGAAGCGGGGGCCGGGAGCGTCCGCGCCGTGCGCTCCGGCTACGACCCCTACTGGCACGGGTACTGGATGGTCCATTCCCGTCCGGCATACTACGGCACCGTCCGCCTGCCCGCGGACCTCGGGACGGGGTACGCGGACTTCATGCGGAGCTCCTCCTGCTTTTCCGGCTGTTTCTCCCCCCCCGACATGGGCACCGTTTCCGCCTGCCACTCGGCCTGCCATAACGCCTGCCACGACGCCTGCCACTCGGCGTGCCACAGCGCCTGCCATTCCGCGTGCCACTCGGCCTGCCACTCAGCCTGCGTGTCCGGAGGCGGCCACTGATGCGTTCCGACGGGACCGCCGCAAGCTGTATGACGCTGGGGTGGATAGCCCCCTTCTGGCGGAAAGTACGAGACCATCTCCTCCTCCGCCCGGAGGACGACGTGCTCATCCTGCCCCCCAACCGGGTCTACAAGCTCAACACGACCGCCAAGGCCCTGGTCCTGTTCCTGGAGGCGGGGGGCCGCCTGGCCGACTTCCCGGGCCTGGACGAAAGGAAAGCCCGGGAGACGGACGCGTTCTTCCGTTCCCTCAAGGACGCCCTTTCGGGGCGGAAGCCCGACGCGGACCGGGTGGCCTACGACTTTTCCTTCACCCGCCTGCCGGTCCTGGCGGAGCTGGCGGTCACCTACCGCTGCAACAACCGCTGCCGTTTCTGTTA
>JBGSPT010000355.1:0-1883 GCA_041738475.1 Treponematales bacterium | reverse complement strand
CGGGGCCGCGGGGAGCTCGGAGGCGGGAGGCTCGGCGGTTTCTGGGGGAGGGGAGGAGCCGGCGGAGGGCGTTCCCTCGGAGGCGGAAGCGGCGGCGGCGGAGACCAGGAGGACCAGGACTGCGGCCCGTATCCTGCCGGCCGGCGGATGCCTCAATTCAGCTTCTCCCCGAAATAGATGCCCGCCCACTCCCAGCGGCCGTGGATCTCGGGGTCCGAAGGGAAGTTAATCTTCCGGAAATACAGGTACCAGGTGGCTATGCGCTCGGACCAGCCCCAGGTCCGGAGGAAGGCCTCCCGGGCGTTGGAACCCGGGTCCAGGGCGGGGGCGGAGAAGATCCTGCTTCCCGTCATGAACTCCGAGAAGTCGAAGAGGACCTGGCTGTTCCCCTCGGTCTGGTCCTGCTGCCAGGACATGGCGAAGAATCCGACCTTGGCCCGGAGCCTCTGGAGGGTGCGCGGGCTCCCCTGGGCCAGGGCCGACTGGACCCTGCCGACCAGGTCGTCCAGGTTTTCGTAGGTCCAGTCCTTGGGGGAGTTGGCGAACTCGATGAGGGTACGGGCGTACTGGAAGGCGTCGGGGTATCCGGGGATGGAGGACCCCAGGTGGGGCAGGTATTTCTGGTACGCCGAAAGGGCAGCGTCCCAGTCGCCGACCCGCTCGTATTCCTTGCCCAGGAGAAACCAGGAAACTCCCAGGTCCACGGAGTCCGGAAACCGGGCGATGAGCTCCCTGCGGTAGTCGATCCTCCGCACCGGGGAGGCGGAGAGCTCCAGGAGGCGCTCCAGGCAGATCTTGTGGATCGACTCGCCCTTGAGGATGAGGTCCGGGTGGTTCTTGACGATCCGGTCGAAGTAGAGTGCAGCGACGTCCCGGGCCCCGGACTGGAAATACGCGTAGGCCACGGTGAAGAGGTAGTGGGCGGCGTAGGGGTCCGAGGCATCCCTCTCCACGACCCCGGTTAGGAAGGGCACCAGGCTGCCGTAGTCCTTGGTTCGAAGGAACGCGTCCGAGATGGTCTGAACCACCGCGAAACGTTCTTCGTCCTTGATCCCCGGATCCTCCAGGAGGACGAAGAGTTCGGTTAGTTCGCGGGCCGTCCTCCGGTCTTCCGAAGAGGCGCGTCCGGGATTTTCGGCAGGGGCGCGGCCGCCGTCGCAGGCGGCCGAAAGAAGGACGGCTGCGGCGCAGAGGGCAGCGGCGGTGCGAAGGAACATGAAAAAAGCCTAGCACGACGGTCCCGGCGTTGGCAAGAACGGGCGGCACGGCTATACTCCTATATATGAGCGGCTCCCGGCCCCGGCCCCCGAAAGACTCCATCTTCGTTCTCGCCATCGTCCTTGTCCTGGGCGGCACGGCCCTGCTGTTCCTGACCACCGGCGCCATGCCCGGACCCTCCCGCCTGTGGCCCCTGGGGGTGGCCGCCGTAGGAAGCGCGATCCTGTATCTCGGCGCCACTCGATCCCTGGCATCGGCCTGGTTGTTCACGGGCGCGGCCTTCATCCTTTCCGCGATCCTGCTGATCGTGAGGGGCTTCCTGGAATGGCCCCTGTCCTGGTACTGGCCCCTATTCATGGTCGTCCTGGGGCTCGCAAGCCTGGCCCCGGGTTGGCGCCGCTACCGCAGGCTCCGGGCGGCGTATCTGGTTCCCGCGCTTTCCTTCGTGGTCTTGGGGCTCTTCTTCGCCCTCTTCTCCTTCGACGTCATACGGTTCTCGTTCCGCCGGTTCTTCTCGGAATGGTGGCCCGTTTTCTTCATCGCCGCGGGGCTGGTATTGCTGACCCTCCACTTCTATAACCGGACCCGGTTCGCCCGGTCTTCGGAGAGGCCCGGAAGATGAGGCTTCGCCGGCGCTCGGGACCCGGAGCCGCGGCGCTCGCCGC
>JBGSPT010000302.1:0-10726 GCA_041738475.1 Treponematales bacterium | reverse complement strand
GTCCCCGAGCGGCCAGAAGACCCGCCAAGAGAGCCTCCGCCACGGCGAAGCGCGCCAGTCCCAGGCTCATGGGGGGCAGGGCTCCCAGGGCCACCTTGATGCTCAGGAAGGTGAAGCCCCATATGAAGGAGGCCCCCAGGGACGACAGGACGGCCAGGCGGCGGGAGGCGGCCATGCTTACCGCGCGGGGCGGCCTTCCCCGGCCTTGGCCTCGTTCCAGAGCTCGTCCATCCGGGCCATGTTGTCCGCCCGGAGTTCCAGCCCCTCCCGGGCCATGCCCTTCTCCACGTGCCGGAACCTGCGGGAAAAGCGCTCCGTCGCCCCGTGAAGGGCCACCGAGGGATCCACGCCCAGGGCCCGGGAGAGGTTCACCGCCGAAAAGAGGATGTCCCCTATCTCCGCCTCCACCTCCTCCCGGTTGCCGGCCTCCCGGGCCTCCTCTGTCTCGGCGATCTCCTCCCGCAATTTGGCGAAGACGTCCCGGACGTCGGTCCAGTCGAACCCGGCCTTGGCGGCCTTTTTCTGGAGTTTGTTGGCCCGTTCCAGGGGGGGCAGGGCCCGGGACACCTCGTCCAGGACCGAGTCTTTGGGTCTGCGCCCCTCGACGGTCTCCTTGATCTCGTTCCACTGCCGGATCACCGCGTCCGGGGTGGACGCGTCGCTGTCCCCGAAGACGTGGGGATGCCGGCGGATGAGCTTTTCCGAGATGGAGTCCAGGCTTTCGGCTACGGTGAAGAGTCCCTTTTCCTCGTACATGTGGGCGATCATGGTCACCAGGAGGTAGAGGTCCCCGGCCTCCTCCCGTACGTGGGCCGGATCCTTCTCGTCGACGGCCTCCACGAGCTCATAGGCTTCCTCCAGGAGGTTGCCCCGGAGGCTCTCCGGGGTCTGTTCCCGGTCCCAGGGACAACCCTCCGGGGAACGGAGGGTGCGGACGATGCCGTGGAGTCGTTCGAACGCGTCGGGGCTTCTCATGGGCCCACTCTGCCGCAAAGCGGGCAGGGGAGGCAAGGCCTCCCCTGCGGCGCGGGCTCCTAGAAGATGTCCAGATCCTTCTCCCGGCCTTCCGGCACGAGGCCGATCAGGGCCCGGATATCCCCGGAGCCCAGGAAGATACCCGTCTCCAGGCGCTCCGGGGCCGCAGCGAAGTACCCGTACAGGCGGTCCAGTCCCTGGTCGGGCAGAGTGCCCTTGTCCTTGGAGAAAGAGGAGACCAAGCCGAAGATCTTCTTCAAGGATAGGTAGTAGACGCCCCGGGTCTCCTTGGGAAGGCCGGCCGCGAAGGCCTTGTAGGACGCGTCCCCGCCGAGAGGCCGGGCCGCCCCGTCCCTCCGGACCGCGGGGGCGAGCTTTGAGGCATCTCCCAGGACCAGGAAGTACTTGTCCTTGGAATATCCCGTGTAGAAGGTCAATTTTTCCAGGAGCACGTCCAGCACGACCCGGGCGGCCGGATCGGATCCCAGGCCTTCCCCGCCCAGGTCCACGCGGATCGAGTCATAGACAAGCCCGTCCGCACTGCCTTCCGAAACCTCCAGGTCCAGGGTCAGCCCCGAGGATCCCAGGAGTTCCCGGAAGGCCTCGCCGAAGAGCCCCGCCTCTCCCAGGCGCCGGAGAACGGCCCGGTAGGCCTCCCGGTCCCGGAGGGAACCCGCCCCGGCGACCTCGAAGGAGACGGACCGACCCAGGAGCTCGGAGATCTCTTCGGGGCTCTGGGCCCGCTCCGCCTTCTGCAGGAAATCCGGATCCACGGTCACGTCGAAGGAGAAGGCGCTGTCCTCGCCCATGGCCGAGTAGGAGGATTCCAGGATGTCGAAGTATTCGTCGCCCAGGAGCTTTTCCATGCCCAGGGCCTGTACGTACAGTTCAGCGAAGGCCGAAAGCGCCCGGGGATCGAAGGACGCGGCTCCGCCCGCCAGGGCGTCGGCCTCGAGGTATTTCAGGAAGGGGATTCCCCGGGCGGGTCCCGCGGCGGCGGCCAGTCTTCCCAGGGCCCGATCCGGGTGGACCGAGGCGCCCGCCCGGAAATAGAAGCCACGCCCGTCCACGCCGACGGCGAAATCCAGGGTCTTGAGGTTTTCCGCGGCCTTTCTAATCAGCTCCTCCGGGTCCGCGGCACCCCCCAGGAGGCCGGCCGAAGGACCGAAGCCGCCCGACTCCCGCTCGAATTCCTCCCAGTCGAAGTTGCGCTCGTTGTAGTTGTACGGGGCGTCGGGATCCTCATCGAGTTCGAGCGGAGGCTCGAAGTCCTCGTCTCCCCCCCGGAAGGCATCCTTCAGGGCTGACCCCCACCGGTCCCGGAAGTCCGTGCGAAGGGCTTCCACGTTGATCCAGGCCTTCACGGAATCCGCGGGGTACGCCGAGAGCCGGGCCAGGTCCGCGGTGCGGGAGGGAAGGGTGGAGGGCGCCGGCCCTTCCAGCCCCAGGGCGGCGTAGCCGGAGACCGATGCAGCCTCCCCCTCGAATCCGGTCATCGCTGCCCGGAGCCGCTCGAAGGAACCTTTGTCCTTCTTCAGGGGGAGCCAGAGGACGACCGCCGTACCCGGTTCCGCCCCGCCGCGGTTCGGAAGTACCGTGAGCACCACGGGGCGACCGAAGTCGAGGGTTTCCGCGGCCTCCAGGAAGCCCTCCTTGCCGCCGGCCTCCTCCCGTAGGAGCTCCGCCAGGGATCTGCCCTTTGTAAAGCGATCCAGTCCGGCCTCCCGGACGAAGGCTTCCGCGGACCGGAACAGGCCCGCGGGGGATTCCGCCACCAGGGCCGCGTAGGCGTCCGCGGGTACAAGGCGGCCGGCATCGCCGCCGGATGATACGCAGGAGGCCAATAACAGGGCGGCCGCCGCCGCCGGGATCAGGTATCGTCTCATCTATTCCCCTTTCGACTTTCCCGGTATTACGGCATCCTCAGGCCGCATGGAAGAAGGTTTACCTTAAAGATATGACGTCTCAGGCATAAATACAAAAACGGGGTGTTCCATAAGCCGCATGCTCATGGGACACCCCGTTCGGTCATGGCGCTTCCGATCTCACGTTTCCGCGATCAGAAGGGTCTTGGCGTCCAGCTTGATCGACAGGTCCTCGGGGTTCATGCGCTCATGGTCCTTTACGACCAGGAAGTGGATGTACTCGGCCTTGGGTTCCAGGACGATAAGCACGGAGATGCTGTCCAGGAATTCCCGGAGCATCACGGGCACGTTGCGCTTGTCCGTGAGGGGTTCCTCCCCGACCATGGTGCAGGAATACCATACTTCCAGGTTCATCCGGGCGGCGAAATCCCGGACCTTGGCCAGGTGGTCCGGGGCGGAGCGGGTGAAGTCGAATCCGTCGATGATGACCGAATCCGCCTTGAAGCCCCCGTCCACGATCATGGCGCTCAGGGATCGGAGGATCTGCTCCGTGGAAATGCCTTCCTGGTTGAAGTTCATGATGACCCGGTTCTTTACCAGGTCGTCATGGATGTCCTCCATGTTCTCCAGGTTGCGCTTCCGGGTGAGCTCCGTAAATATATTTTCATACCAGGAAATTACATAGCTGGTGTGGGTGGTGAAGGATACGTGCACGACCTTCTTACCCTGGAGGAGCTTGTCCAGGGCCAGCTGCACGAGCACGCTGGTCTTGCCGATGCCCTTCCGGCTGGCGATCACGCCGATGTTTCCGCTTTTCAGTCCGCCCTCTATGCCCCGTTCGAGGATGCGGACGGGACTCTTCTTGATAAGCTCCTCTTTCAGCATGGGAACTCCTTTAATTGGTAAAGGTGGCCGAGGCGGCAGCGGCCGCCCGGCCTCATAGGTTAAGTATAGGTCCAGTCCCGCAGTCGGGCAACGGAAAATCCGCCGCCTATCGGCCCTGTTCCTTTCTGCGCTTTTCCAGGTAGTCCTTGCGGAGCTGTTCGGAGACGCTGGTGGGGACCTTGGCGTACTTCAGGAACTCCATGGAAAACTCCGCCTTGCCCTGGGTCATGGACCGGAGAACCGTCGAATACCCGAACATCTCCGCCAGGGGCACCTCGGCCTCCACGCGGCAGAAGGAGGCCTCCTCCGTGCTGGCGTGTATGACGCCCCGCCTCTGGTTGACGGAGGCGAAGATGTTGCCCTGGAACTCCGTCGGCCCCTCGGCAACGACCTTCATGATGGGCTCGAGGATCACGGGCCTGGCCTTCTCGTAGGCTTCCCGGAAGGCTCCGATGGCCGCCTGCTGGAAGGCGATGTCCGAGGAGTCCACGGGGTGGCTCTGGCCGTCGTTGATCACGCAGCGCACGTTGACGATGGGGAAGCCGATCAGGGTGCCTTTCTTCATGGATTCCTTGAAGCCCTTGTCGCAGGAGGGGATGAACTCCGTCGGGATAGCCCCGCCCTTCACCATGTCCACAAAGTCGTAGACCTTGTCCTCGCAGGGCTCCATGTATCCGGCCACCCGGCCGTACTGGCCCGAGCCTCCGGTCTGCTTCTTGTGGGTGTAGTTGAAGTCCGCGCGCTGGCTGATCGCCTCCCGGTAGGCCACCTGGGGCATCCCGGTCTCGACCTCGCACTTGTACTCCCGCTTCATCCGCTCGATGTAGACGTCCAGGTGGAGCTCGCCCATGCCCTTGATGATGGTCTGGTTGGACTCCGGATCCACGTAGGTCTGGAAGGTCGGGTCTTCCTTGGTGAAGCGGTTCAGGGCCTTGGCCATCTGGTCGGCGCTCTTCTTGTCCTTGGGCTCGATGGCCAGGGAGATGACCGGGTCCGGGACGAACATGCTGGTCATGGCGTAGTTGAGCTTGGGGTCGCAGAAGGTGTCACCCGAGGCGCACTCGATCCCGAAGAGGGCCACGATGTCGCCGTTCTGCCCCTCCGCGATGTCCTCCATGGAGTTGGCGTGCATGCGCACCAGGCGGCCGATCTTGAACTTCTTTCGGGCCCGGGTGTTGAAGAGCTCGTCCCCCTTCTTGATCATCCCCTGATAGATACGGACGTAGGTAAGCTGGCCGTACTGCCCGTCCTCCAGCTTGAAGGCCAGGGCTACGGTCGGCATGGTCGGTTCCGCCTTCAGGACCACGGGCTCCTCGCTCTTGTCCAGGTCCAGGGCCACGTTCTTGACCTCCGTGGGGTCCGGGAGGTAGCGGACCACCCCGTCCAAGAGGATCTGGACCGCCTTGTTCTTGTAGGCCGAGCCTACGAAAACCGGCACCATCTGCTCCGCGATCGTGCCCGCACGTACGGCGGCGATGATCATTTCCGGGGTTTCCATGCCCTCCAGGTAGGCTTCCGCAAGCTCGTCGGAGAACATGGATGCCGTATCCAGGAGTTCCTCCCGGTACTTGACGGCGTCCGCGGCCATGTGGGCGGGAATTTCGGCGAAGCGGATATCCTCGCCGTTGGGGCCGTCGAAGTACACCGCCTTCATCTCCACCAGGTCCACGATGCCCTCGAATTTGTCCTCCAGCCCGATGGGCAGGGTTAGGAAGGCGGCGTTTAGGCCCAGCTTCTCCACGATCTGGCTCTTGACCCGGAAGGGGTTGGAGCCCACCCGGTCGCACTTGTTGATGAAGGCCAGGCGCGGCACGTGGTAGCGCTTGAGCTGACGGTCTACGGTGAGAGTCTGGGACTGGACGCCTCCCACGGCGCAGAGAACCAGGACGGCTCCGTCCAGGACCCGGAGGGCGCGCTCCACCTCGATGGTGAAATCCACGTGACCGGGGGTGTCGATCAGATTGATCGGGTTGTCCTTCCAGGTGACGTTGGTCGCCGCGGACTGGATCGTGATGCCCCGCTCCTTTTCCAACTCCATGAAGTCCATGGTGGCTCCCGCGGCGTCCTTGCCCCGGACTTCGTGGATCGCGTGGATCTTCTGGCAGTAGAACAGGATACGTTCGGAAAGGGTCGTCTTGCCCGAGTCGATGTGGGCGCTGATGCCGATATTCCGCATTTTCTTCACGTCGAAAGCCATGCTCTTCCTCTACCTCACAGTATGGGGTTCTATCTCATGGGCCCGGTATCGAGCGGCCCCTGCTCCTTGCGTCCAACGGAACTTTTGGGGGATGAAAACACACTCTTTGTTGCAGTTCTTGCGGTTTTCCGTAGTTCCTTGGAAAAACCGTAACCCGTCCGCAGTGTAGCGAGGATGAAGGGAAGTTTCAAGGGGCCGCGCGGGGCGCGGCGCGCCCCGCGGCGACGAAGCCGTACGGCTTCGTCGAGGTTGCAGGATTCCTGGTTCCTGGGTCCTGTTACCTGTATACGATCTCCCACTCCACCGGCACCGCCTTCTTCAATAAAGCGCTGACTCCGCAGTACTTGTCCTGGGACAGGACCACGGCTTTCCGGACGTTTTCGTCCTTCAATCCGTCGGAGGCCTTGAACTCGTAGGTGACCTTTAGGGAGGAGTAGTACTTCGGATGCTCTTCCGTCAGCTCCCCGCTCACCTTGACGTCGAACCAGGAGACGGGCTCCCGCATCTTCTTGAGTATTGAAATGACGTCCATTCCGGAACAGCCGGCCAGGGAGGCCAGGAGGAGCGGCTTGGGCCGGGGGCCCGAGTCCTTTCCCCCCACGCTTTCGTCCGCGTCCAGCCGTATCTTGTGTCCCGAGACCTCCGCCTCGAAGGCCATGTCTCCGGTCCAGGTACAGGAAATCTCTTGCTGCATGGGATTCCTCCTCGTCTTTCCAGTATACGAAATCGGACCCTCCCGGGGCAATTCGGGCGGAGGCTTGACGAATCCCCGAGGGGAAGATGTAGAATGCACCCCGTCCATGGAACCGGGCCCCCGGAGGGCCCGAAAAGGAGCGGTATATGATGAGGAACGGTTACAGTGCGTTGGTCGGCGCGACCCGAGTTCGCGCCGTCCGAGCCTGACGGACCGGTTTCCCCCGCCGTCCGATCCGGAAGCCTGAAGCTTCCCTCGGCGTCCAACCGGTAGCTCTTCTCAGGCTCGGCCCTTCTGGGTTAGGCCCTCGTTCCCGGCACAGCTCCGGGACGAGTCACCGGATTCCGGGATCCCCGGCAGGCCTGCGCCGCCGCGGCATCCCTTGGACGCAACATGGAAACGAAACGAACGAGCCCCGGCGCCGTCCTTCTGCGCCTCCTGCCTTATTATAAGCCCTATGCCCTGACTCTGGCAGCCGATCTCCTGGCGGTCCTGGCCGTCGCCGCCCTCTCCCTGGCCCTGCCCATGGTCATCCGCTCCTTGGTGGACGAGGTGATCCCCTCGGGAGACGCGGGACGCCTTGCCGGACTCTCCGCCCTGGTGCTGGCCCTGGCCCTGGTCAAGTTCGCCGCCAACTTCTACACCCTCTACGCGGGCCACGCCTACGCGGTGGCCATGGAACGGGACCTCCGCCGGGATTTTTTCGCCAAGCTCACCCGGATGCCCCATTCCTTCTTCGACGAGCGCAAGACCGGCGAGCTCATGTCCCGGATGTCCAACGACATCAACAAGGTCTCCGACGCGGTGAACCACGTGCCCGAGGACGTCCTTCTGACCCTGGCGACAACCGCCGGGGCCTTCGCGGTCCTGGCCTCCCTCCACCCCGCCCTGGCGTTGATCTCCTTCCTGCCCGTTCCCCTGGCGGCCCTGTACTCCGGCCCCTTGGGCGGAAAGATCCTGGCGGGCTTCGAGAAGGCCAACGACGCCGTGGCCGGGGTGAGCGTCAAGATGGAGTCCGTGGTCTCGGGCATGCGGACGGTCCAGGCCTTCGCCCGGGAGCCCGAGGAGATCGAGCGGTTCGGAGCGCTCAACCGGGCCATCTACCGGGCCTGGCGGGGGGTGCTCCTGTCCCTGGGCCTCTTCTTCGGAGGGGCGGACTTCCTCAAGGATCTGGCCCGGCTGGTGGTCACCGCAGCGGGGGGCTGGTTCGCCCTGAAGGGGCAGATCAGCCCGGGGACCCTGGTGGCTTTCCTCTTCTACGCCAACCTGATCCTGGAGCCCGTGGATCGGCTGACCCGCACCGTGGAGGCCACCCAGCGCCTGGCCGCGGGGCTCAAGAATTTCTTCGAGATCATGGACCAGGAACCCGCCGTCCGGGACCGTCCGGACGCCCTCCCCCTGGACCGGCCCCAGGGGGATATCCGGTTCGAGGACGTCACCTTCGGGTACGCCCGGGGCCGGCACGTCTTCCGGGGGCTCTCGGCGGCCGTCGCCCCGGGTGCGACCGTGGCCCTGGTGGGTCCCAGCGGCGCCGGGAAAACCACCTTCTGCAGCCTGATCCCCCGGTTCTACGAAGTCCTGGAAGGCCGGGTCCTCCTGGACGGCCGGGACGTCCGGGAATACCGCCTGTCGGACCTTCGGAAGGCGGTGGGCATCGTCCAGCAGGACGTCTTCCTCTTTCCCGGGACCGTGAGGGAGAACATCCGCTACGGAAGGCCCGAGGCTTCGGAGGCGGAGGTGGAGGCCGCGGCCCGGGCCGCGAACGCCCACGACTTCATCCTGGCCCTTCCGGACGGGTACGACACGGACATCGGGGAGCGGGGCATCAAGCTTTCGGGAGGGCAGAAGCAGAGGCTCTCCATAGCGCGGGCCTTCCTCAAGGACCCCGCGGTCCTGATTCTGGACGAGGCGACCAGCTCCCTGGACATGAAGAGCGAACAGGCCGTCCAGGAGGCCCTGCGGCGGCTGACCGTGGGACGCACCACTCTGATCATAGCCCACCGGCTCTCCACCGTGCGGGCCGCGGACGAGATCCTGGTGCTCACGGAGGAGGGGATCGTCCAGCGGGGGGCCCACGAGGAGCTTCTGGCCGCGGGGGGAGTCTACGCGGAGCTCTATGCCCTGCAGACCGAAGGGGCCGCGGCGGAGGAGGACGAGGAGGAGCTCGGGGCCTAGGTATCCGACCGGTACGGGGGAAGACCCTTCCCCCCGCTCCACCGGTCCAGGAGCTTCCCGATATCCGATCCG
This sequence comes from Treponematales bacterium, assembly GCA_041738475.1. Lineage (GTDB taxonomy): Bacteria > Spirochaetota > Spirochaetia > Treponematales > UBA12059 > JAAYUR01. Next base: position 1,863 of record JBGSPT010000302.1, on the reverse strand, counting down.
AAGGGCCGGGCCAGGTCGTCCGGGGTCCGCCACCCGCCGCCCAGACAGAGGCGCAGGAAGTCCGAGACCGCCGGGAAGCCGTGCTCCTCCAGGAGCCAGGCTCCGAAGCCGTGGCAGGCGGCGTACCAGTCCGCGTCCTTCCGGGGAGGAGGGACCGCCAGGGCTTCCCTCAGGGCCAGTTCGGCCCGGACCGGCCCTCCCGGACCGAACCGGGCGGTCCCGGAGGGGCCGTAGGCCGCGGCGGCCTCGGCCAGCCGCCCGGGGTTCCCTCCGGCCAACATATAGAGCCCCTCCGTGAGAAGCGCCGCGCTTTCCTGGAGGAACTCCCAGGTCCGGGCGTCCTCCCTGGAAAACAGCTCGGGGTTCTCCCCCGGAACGACCCTAGCCCGGGCTTCGGGGCTCGTGGAGCCCACCATGAGGGAATGGGCGAGGGCGTGGATCCACGAGGGTTCCCAGGGTTCCCGGGCGTCCAGGAAGATGTAGCTCCCGTCCGCGGAGATGTTCGAACGGGACACCGGCTCGTTGGCGAAGAAGTCCTTGGATATCCGGGACAGCAGAAGAAGTTCGGCGGAAGCCCTTCCCGAGAGTCCACGGCTGACCACGGGGTCGTCCGCGGCCAGGGCACCGTAGCTGCCGTCCGCGGCGATCACGACCAGGTCCCGGTCCGCCACGCTCCCCGGGCCGTACCCCAGGGCCGCCAGGAATGCGTCCGCCCGGGGGATCCTCAGGCTCCGGATCTCCTCGCGGAGAGGCCCGGGAAGGTCCTTGTCCAGGAATACGAGGTTCCGGCCTTCCCGATAGAAAAGGAAGCGGCTCTGGGTTTCGGGCCTGCGGACCACCAGGATGAAGGTCAGCGCCGCCAGGACCGCGGCGGCCAGGATTAGGATCTTCCGACGGGTGGGTTCACCATCCCTATTCCGATTCAACCGGGGCATGCGGAGCCTCCGCCCTCATTCTAGACCCGATCCGGCTTCCCGTCGACGGAGTTCCGGTGCGGAACCCCGCCCGAGCTTGCCTCGATCGCTTTGTTAGGGATACACTCGGATCCGGTTACATTATGCGATCCTGGAAACGATCCTTCTATGTCATCTGGTTTGCCGAGCTGATCGCCATAGCCGGGTTCAACACGACGACCCCCATCATCCCCCTCTTCCTCCGGGACCTCGGAATCACGGAGCCCGGGCGCCTGAACTATTGGAACGGGCTTTCCCAGTCAGCCTCCGCCCTGGCCCTGGCGCTCTTTGCCCCGATCTGGGGGAGCCTGGCGGACGGATACGGGCGCAAGCCAATGATCCTCCGGGCCATGTTCGGCGGCGCCGTGCTGATCAGCCTGATGGCCCTGACCACGGAACCCTGGCAGGTTTTCGTGCTCCGCACCCTCCAGGGCTGCGTCACGGGCACCGTGGCGGCGGCCACGGTGTATGTGGCCTCCACGGTTCCCAAGGAGGAAACCGGCTACCGTCTGGGCCTTCTGCAGATGGCCATCTTCCTGGGAAGCTCCGTCGGGCCGCTGTTCGGCGGGATCGTGGCGGATGCCGCGGGCCCCAGGATGAACTTCCTGGCCACCGGGGCGATCCTGGCATTCTCCGGGCTTTTGGTCCTGCGTTTTGCCCGGGAGGAATTCACTCCTTCCCCCCTGCCCGGCTCGATCCTCCGGAAAGCCGTTCCGGACCTTTCTCCGGCCCTCCGGAATCCCGCCTTGGCGGCCCTGCTCCTGGTGACCTTCTCGGTCCAGTTCGCCAGCGCGATCGCCGTGCCCATCCTGCCCCTGGTGGTGCTCCACATGGCTGGAGCTGGGCCCAACGTGGGCACCCGGAGCGGATTGATCATCGGGGCCGGTTCCCTGGCCGCCGCCCTCGCCGC
>JBGSPT010000307.1:0-6511 GCA_041738475.1 Treponematales bacterium | reverse complement strand
ATTCGACGCGGCCCTGAGGACCGCCGCGGAAGCAGCGGCCGCGAAAGCCGGCGCGGAAACCTCCGAGCCCGGAAAGCCGGGCGGCGGCGCCATACCACTCTCCACGGGATCCCTGCCACTGGACGTATTGGACCGGGTCCTGAAGAGCCTGCCCGTCGACGTCTCCTTCGTGGACGCCGACGACAGGGTGATGTACTACTCGGATTCGCCCCATCGGGTCTTCCCCCGGAGCCCCGGGATCATCGGCCGCTCGGTCCAGAATTGCCACCCCCACAAGAGCGTCGCGGTGGTGGAGAAGATTCTGGAATCCTTCAAGCGCAAGGAGAAGGACAGGGCGGATTTCTGGATCGAGATGGGCGGCCGTTTCATCGTGATCTCCTACAAACCCATCTACGACGACGCCGGGACGTACCTGGGCACCCTGGAGATGAGCTGGGACGCCACGGACGTTCGGGGGCTTACCGGGCAGAGGCGGCTGTTGGACTGGTAGGCGTCTTTCGCACGGCCTTCGGCCGTGCTAAAGACGGCAGCGAAGCTATCGCTTCGCCGATTCACACGAACCCTTCGTGTGCGGCGTAGCCGCACCGCTCGCGGCATGGAGGCTCTTCGAGCCTCAGCGATCCACAGGTGCGAAAGACGGCACCGAAGCTATCGCTTCGGCGATCAACAGGAGCGCCCGACGGCGACGAAGCCGCGTCATCTCTGACGGTTCAGAATCGCGCAGCGATTCTGTCCCACAATCAAGCGCCCATCCCTGGGCGCGGATGGTGCTTCGTCGATCTTCAGGAGCTTTCGGTGCGGCAAAGCCGTCCCGCTCGCGCATAGGTTCGGGATCAGGGAAATGTCTTTTTTAAAAAAGTATAAAAGTACCGCAATGCCTTATTGACAGAATTAAGGTACGATAGTACCATTTTACCAGGAACACGAGGCCGCCGCTCGGGCAGACAAAGAGGACGGCGGCCAGAAGGAGCCATAGATGAAGAAGCAGATGACCGCGACGGTGTCCTGGGTCGGCAAGGTGGACTGGGAGCTCACGAAGTTCCACGGGGACGAGTACTCCACCCACAAGGGCTCGACGTACAACAGCTACGTGATCGAGGAGGGGAAGACCGTCCTCATCGACACGGTCTGGAAGCCCTTTGCCAAGGAGTTCGTGGACAACCTGGAGGCCGAGGGACTTCTGGGCAAGCTGGACGCGGTGATCGCCCAGCACGCGGAGATCGACCACTCCGGGGCCCTGCCGGAGCTCCTGCGCCGCAGGCCGGACCTGCCCGTGTACTGCACGGCCAACGGCATCAAGTCCCTGAAGGGCCACTACCACCAGGACTGGGACTTCCACCCGGTCAAGACCGGGGACGAGTTCGACCTGGGGAACGGCAAGAAGCTCGTCTTCGTGGAAGCCCCCATGCTCCACTGGCCGGACAGCATGTTCTCCTACATGACCGGGGACGCCATCCTCTTCTCCAACGACGCCTTCGGCCAGCACCTGGCCACCGAGCGCCTCTACAACGACCTGGTGGACCAGGACGAGCTCTACGACGAATGCGTCAAGTACTACGCGAACATCCTGACCCCTTTCTCGGCCCTGGTGAAGGCCAAGATCGAGCAGGTCCTGTCCCTCAAGCTGCCGGTGAACATGATCGCCACCAGCCACGGGGTGATCTGGCGCGACAACCCGACCCAGATCGTGCTCAAGTATATGGAGTGGTGCCAGGACTATAAGGAAGACCGGATCACCATCCTCTACGACACCATGTGGGAGGGCACCCGGGCCTTGGCGGACGAGATGGCCCGGGCCATCCAGGAGGCCTCGCCCTCCACGACTGTGGTTTCCCACTGCCTGTCGAAGTTCGACAAGAACGACGCCCTGACGGACGTCTTCCGCTCCAAGGCCGTTCTGGTCGGCTCTCCCACCATCGGGAAGGGCATCCTGACCGCCGTGGCGGGAACTCTCGAGGAGATCAAGGGCTTGCGGTTCAAGGGCAAAAAGGCGGCGGCCTTCGGGTGCTACGGCTGGTCCGGGGAGTCCGTGAAGATCATCAGCGACGCCCTCCGGGAATCCGGCTTCGAAGTGGTCGACGAGGGGATCCGGGCCCTGTGGAATCCCGACACGGACGCGTTGAAGGCCGCCCGGGACTACGGCAAGGCCTTCGCGGCCAAGGTGAAGTGACCGGGAAAAACCCCGCCCCGGACCGTGTCCTGACGGAGGCGTACACCTGGCGGTTCGAAGCTTGTCCGGGGAGACCGGCGAAAGCCGGACTCCCCGCGGCGAAGCGGACTTAGGCGATCGACCGGGTGGATCGGGCGCCGTCGGTGTGAACCCCGGCTTGGTTCCGGGGGCCGGTGAAACGGCCGCCGGGAAGACACTTGACAAATAATATTTAGATAGACTATCTAAATATATGGCTGTTGGAAAACCCGTTGAAGATCGCTTCGTAGAGGCTCTCTGCGTACTTCGAGCCCGGATCTTCGAAGGATCCCCGGCGGAGAGCTCGGGGCTCACCCCCGCCCTGGCCAAGGCCCTCCTGGCGATTACGGATGGAGGAGAGAGGCACCTGCGCGTGCGCGAGCTCGCGGAATCCCTGGGCATCAAGGAATCCAGCGCCAGCGTACTGGCCGACAGGCTTGTCCAGACAGGACTTGCGGACAAGAAACCGGACCCGAAGGATGCGCGTGCTCTTTTAGTGGGAGCTTCCCCCTCGGGATCGAAGCTTGCCGCAGCCGTACGCCTTCACAGGCGCAGAATAGCCCGCAGCCTGATGGAAGCGCTGTCTTGGGAGGAATCTCAAAGACTCCTGGAATACTTGGAAAAGATGGGCAAGAGGGAGGAATATTGAACTCGACGGCGATCATTATCAACGGTTTGGCTGTCGCAGCCCTGATATGGGCCTTGGTCGGCGACCGGGAAAAAGCCCGGGCGGGTCTGAGGAAAGGGCTGCAGGTGATGATGGGGATCGCTCCCGTAACCCTGCTGGTGGTGGCGGTGGTGGGCATCGTCCTGGCTTTCATCTCGGCCGAGACCGTAGGACTGGTTCTTGGCGAAGGTGCAGGATTCACGGGTATTCTCGCAGCCCTCGGGCTGGGAGCCTTGGTACATATGCCTGCCCTGCTGGGCTTTCCCCTGGCCGGCAAGGTCCTCCAAAACGGGGGATCCCCGGGTCCCGTAGCAGCGTTCATAACCTCCCTGACCATGATCGGGGTATTCACTATACCGATGGAGATCAAGATCCTGGGAAAGCGTTTCACCCTGGCCCGGAACCTGGTCAGCGCGGCCCTGGCCCTGTTCATCGCCGTCCTGATGGGAGTCCTTGTATGAACGGGGAATTGAAAAGCCCGGGTACGGGCGTTGAGGCTCCTAAGCGGAATAAAGGGCTTCTCCTCGCCTTCGCTGCTCTGGTTCTGATCGGAGGATTCTCCATTGTACTCCCGGATAAACGTGCCGCGATCCTCGAGGGAAGCGGCGGATTCCTCCGGGAGGTCGTTTTCATCCTTCCCGCGGTCTGCGTCCTCATGGGGCTCTTCGGAGCCTTCGTGTCCAAGGACCTGGTGATGAGGATCCTGGGGAAATCCTCCGGCTGGAAGGGGGCGCTTCTCTCCATCGGTCTGGGCTCCCTACCTACCGGTCCCCTGTACGCGGCGTTCCCTCTTGCCGCAGCCCTCCGGGAAAAAGGGGCCCGGTCCGCGAATATCTTCCTGTTCCTGACGGCCTGGGCCTGTATCAAGCTTCCACAGGAGCTTCTCGAGCTCCGCTTCCTGGGTCCCCGGTTCATGCTGATCCGGCTGGCCCTGACCGTCGCCCTGGCCGTACCCGCGGCATTCCTGGTGGAACGGTATGTGGATTCCGGCGCGTCCCGGTCGGAACCGGAATCGCCTGCGACTTCAAACGGAAAGGAGACACGAGCATGATCGAGAGTGCTTTTCCCTTCACCCGCACCGATTCCCAGACCATGGAGAAGATCGTGGACGACGAGCGGGTCAATATCAACCACATCGTCGTGGAGCCCGGCAAGGCCGTCCCCACCCACGTATCCAACTCCTTCGTCCACCAGGTGGTGGTGCGGGGGACTCTGAGCCTCTCCCTGGAGGACGGTCCCGCAACCCCGCATCCCGCGGGCACCATCGTGGCCGTGCCCTTCAACACGAAGATGGCCATCCGGAACGAAGGGACCGAGACCCTGGAGTTCTTCGTCTTGAAGGCCCCGAATCCCCGGGACATGCCCCCGGTCAAGGCGGTCTAGGAGTTCGGAAAACCCCTGCGGGTTTCTCGCGGCAGCCGGGCGCCGTTACAGGATGGATCGGGCTTCCAGGAAGGCTCTCATCTCCGCGAAGGCGGCCCCGCTCTCGGGGACCAGGTCCCCCAGGGCGGGCCAGACATGCCAGAGCCCGTCCCAGACGCTTAGTTCCACGTAGATGCCCGCGGCCGCGGCCTTCTCCGCCACGGTCCGGCTGTCGTCCAGGAGGATCTCCCCCCGGTCGACCTGGATCAGGAGGGGCGGAAGGCCCCGGAAGTCTCCGTTTACGGGGGAGATGTAGGGATCGTCGAGACGGGCGCCGCCTGAGTACAAGGCCGCCCACCGATCGAGCGTCCCGGTGTCCAGGAGGGCTTCCGACTTCGCGTTGGAGGCATGGGACGCCCCGGAGTTCGATAAGTCCGCCCAGGGGGACAGGCAGATCACCGCGGCGGGCGAAGGGCTCCCCGAATCACGGAGGGACAGAGCCGCGGCCAGGCAGAGGCCCCCGCCGGCGGAATCCCCGGCCAGGACGATGTCGGAAGCGGCATAGCCCTCCGCCAGAAGCCCTCGGAAAGCCTTCAACGCGTCCTCGAGAGCCGCCGGGTAGGGATGCTCCGGGGCCAGGCGGTACTCCGGCAGGACGACCCTCAGGCCGAGCGCCCGGGCAAGGGGCACGCAGAGCATCAAGTACGACTCGATCGAGCCGGTCACGTACCCCCCGCCGTGCAGGTAGAGAACTACCTTTCCGGGACGCTCCCGGGGCGGCCGGATGGCTGCACAGCGGAGACCTTCCAGGACAATCTCCTCGATGCCCGTGTCCCTCGGGAAGGGCGGGTGGAAGCGGCCGTTCCGTTCCGAACGGGCTCGCAGTTCCGGAATGGACAGCCCCTTGTCCCGGAACGCCGCCCGGATCGCGGCCTTCCAGAAACGGCTGCGCAGGCTTGGCATGGTTACCCCTTATAGCCCCGGTTGCGGGATGATGGATTCAAGTCCGGCCGCCGCCTGATATCCGCTGGCAGCTCCGGCACGATTCCCGCCAACCGGTCCCAGTCCGGCTCGGGCAGGTCCGTTGGGTATAGGCCGTCGATACGGATAAGCACGAGCCCGTGGATGTAAGCCCAGGCCGCGGCGGTGGCGTCCAGGTCCGGAGGCCCGGCCCGTCGGGCGTCGAGGGCTTCCTCCGCGCCGGTCCGGGCGGCCGCTAGGGTGCCGGCCAGAAGCAGAAGGGACTTTCGGGCCCAACCGGTGTATTCCCCGGGCATGCGGCACATCAGGGGGGAGTTCATGAGCCTGTAGAGGGCGGGGCAGGAGACCGCGAAGGCCATGTAGGCCCGGCCCATGGCGCCGACCGGGGTTTCGGAGCTCCGCCGCTTCCGATCCGGAGCGATGGAAGCCGTCAGGGCCTCGTGCAAAAGGTGGTAGCCTTCGTCCGCAAGGGCGCCTAGGAACAGGTCCTTGTCCTTGAAGTGCCTGTACGGGGCCGTCTTGGAAACCCCCGCCGACTCGGCCAGGGCCCGTAGGCTCAAAGCCTCGGCGCCCTCCCTTTCCAGGGCGTCCAATCCCCGTCGGATCAACTCCTCCCGCAGGTGGCCGTGGTGGTAAGTGTCCTTCCTCGTCTCCGGTTCGCTCATTTCGCGAGTCCCCGCTTCCGCATCCAGTCTACCGTTTCAGCCAGGGCCCGGTCAAAGGGAGTCGGCTCCAATCCGAATCGACGGCGAAAGGAGTCGGATTCCACGACATAGGGTTTTTCGAACTGGTAGAGCAGGGGCAGAAGCTCACGGACAATAGGGACGAAGAGACCGGCCAGGGTGAGGGCCGCCCGGCCCGTGGCCTTGATCCGGAGTGGACGGCCAAGAAGCTCGGCCGCCGGGGACAGAGCTTCCCGCTGGGTCTGCCGCGGCCGGTCATTCGGAACCAGCCAGGCCCGGCCGTCCCCCCGCCCCGTGGTTCCCAGGACGGCCAGAGCCTCGCCGAAGTCCCGGATGTACGTAAAGGTGTGGGGGACGTCCGGGGATCCCAGGACGGAGGCGGTCTTGCCCCGGGCCAGGGGACCCAGGGACCGGGCGCCCAGGTAGCTCTGTCCCCAGGCCCAGGGTCCGAAGAAGTCGCTTGCCCGGGCCGATGTCACGGGCAGACGCCCGGCCGCGTGGGCCGCGAAGGCTTCTTCGCTCATGGCCGCCCGGGTACGGCCCTTTGTGTCCGCAGCCGCGAAGGGGCTGTCATCCCGTATCGGGGCCCCGTCCCGGTCGCCGTACCCGTAGAGGTTTTCCGCCAGCACC